>JAOUDB010000365.1 GCA_029859485.1 Desulfuromonadales bacterium
TGGCCGCTATCGTTGTGCCCCGTCTTCTCAGTCGTCCGGACGAGGCCAAGGTGACCAAGGCCAAAGTTGACATGAAAAGCATCGAAGAGGCCCTCGGTTTGTTCAAGCTCGACAACGGGTTTTACCCCGATACTGATCAGGGGCTCAAAGCCCTGGTCGATAAGCCGACAACCGGGCGGATACCCGCTAAGTATTCGGTTGATGGCTACCTGAAGAAAACCCCGGTCGACCCCTGGGGCAGTGATTACATTTACCTGTCACCCGGACTGCATGATCATAATTTCGACCTGATCAGTTACGGCGCAGATGGAGAACCCGGAGGAGAAGGTTTCGATGCTGACATCAATAGCTGGGAGCTTGATTAGCGCCGGACCGCTCGGTGCAGAGTCCCTTTGCCCGAAGTAACCGCTTATGAGCCGTGAACAGCAAAAACAATATGCCTTTCGAGGCAGAGGACTGGCCGGCTTCACTCTTGTTGAACTCGTGGTGGTGATGGTGTTGATCAGCCTGTTCATGGTGTTCAGCATCCCCCTGTTCAGCAATATCGGCACCAGCAGCCTCGGAACTTCAGCAAGACGTCTCAGCGGCACGATTAAATACCTGTTCAACGAATCGGCCATGTCGGGACTCGAATACCGGTTGGTCTACGATTTGGACCAGGGCCTATACCGTGCCCAGATTCTGGAAGCGAACGGTGAAAAGGTCGATGCACCTGACCAGGGGCGGGAAGCGGCGCTGAAAGGTGATGTCCGCTTCATGGATTTGCAACTCCCTGGACGTGGCAAGTTCACCATGGGACAGATAACAACCCGCATTCATCCGAGTGGCTGGGTGGAAGAGACCATCATTCACCTTGATGACGGGGCCGGCGAAATGCTGACCCTGCGTGTCTCGCCGCTAACGGGAACCACTGAGGTTTTCGATGGCTACCGGGAATTTTAAACCGACACCAATAGGCCCGCAGACGTAATGCCAGAGACCGTTCACTTAAAATCATCGCAGCGCGGTGGCTTTACGCTGCTGGAGATCATGATCGCGCTGGCCATCGTCAGTATCGCCATGGTTTCCTTGCTGTCCCTGGCCAACCGCTCGATCGGCGTTCATGATCGCCTGCAACGGATTACCGCCGCCACCTTGCTGGCTCAGAGGAAGATGGCCGAAACAGAACTGAGCGCAAGGCACGGGACTCTACAAGGAGCTGAAGAACAGGGTGAGTTCGAGGATCCCTACGCAGGTTACCGCTGGCAGATCGCCTATGCAGATACGCCGTTGCCATCGGTGCAGATGGTGACTGTTAAAGTTCTCTGGGGAGACGAGGAGCGCAATGAGCTGGTCGATCTCACATCCTTTATTTTTTAAACGGGGCCCGCACTGCGAAAGGGGCTTTACCCTCATCGAAGTACTGGTTGCGATCAGTATCCTGGCCATTTTACTGACCTCCGTTTATGGTATTTTCTCTTCGGTCAGCCTGGCACGAGAACGACTGGATGCGGACAGCGCAGAGTATCATCGAGCGAGGGTTCTCTTCGATCGTCTGGGCCGGGAACTGCGCGGGGCCTACTTCCAGCCGAGTGACCAGAATTTGGTCTTTACCGGCCTTAAAGCTGATGACGGCTCTTTCGAATTGGAGCTGACCACATCGGCGGTATCGCCCTTGAGCGAAACGGGGTCCGGGATCGCCAAGGTCCACTACCTCCTCTCTGATGACAAGGAAGAGGCAGCAAACGGTCGGGTTCTGTTACGTAGCGAGCACCCAGTCCATGATTCGGTTGACGAAGAGGCTGCCGGCATGATGCGCCTGGTACCGGGGATAGAGGCTATGAGCCTGCGCTTCTACGCCAACGGGCAATGGCAGACGACATGGCAAGCGCGAACGTCCGGACTGCCGGAGCTCGTTGAAATTACATTACAATTACGCACAGGGGAAGAGGAACCGATTGATTTCATCTCGGCCTTTGAAATCCCCGAGGTGATGGTCCGATGAACGGTCGACGTGGAAATCGGGGGATGGCCCTGCTGCTGGTGCTGGTGATTGTCGCACTGTTGACTTCACTGTTGACGGACCTGGCCTTCTCAACCATGGTCGACATGCGCCTCACAGAAACTTTTCGTGACAGCACCAAAGCTTATTACCTGGCCAAGGGAGGAATCAACGCCGGACGAATGATCATTCAGGAGGACCGTAACAATTACGATTCGCTTGATGAAACCTGGAGCAAGGGTGTGATCAACTACCCGGTCGGTGAAGGGAGCGTCACCATCCGCATCGAAGATCAGGATGGCAAGCTGTCCCTCAATGGCCTGGTTAACAGGAACAGTCCGCAAGCCATCATGACCGACCGTTTTTACCGTCTGCTGGTTGTCATGGAACTGGACAACCTGGCAGACCCTGCAGAACTGACAGCGGCTTTGATTGATTGGCTGGACACGGGAGATGATCCCTACACGGAGATTCACACTGACGGACTGAGTTTGCCTGTCTCGGGCGCAGAAGACATCTATTATCGTAATCAGGCTCAACCCTACGGGAGCAAGAATGGTCCGCTCGAGACACTGCAAGAGCTCTCCTTGATCAAAGGCTTCACAGCTGAGATCATTAAGCAGATCAGCCCGCATCTGACCGTCAATGGCACGGCTGCAGTCAATATTAATACTGCAAGCGCCGAGGTGCTGATGGCCCTCGACCTCCAGATCAGTCGTGATACGGCCCAGACCATTATCGACTATCGCCAGACGGAACCAATCAAGAGTATCGCCCAGCTCGAGGAAATCCTCGCTCCTGAGGTCTACGTCGTTTTAAAGACTCTTGCCAACCAAAAGCAGTTGGGGACGACTAGCCAAACTTATCGGATTGAAGCATCCGCCCAGGTCAACGACGGCAGCCGTCGATTGATGGCGAAGGTTAATAAAAAAGGCAACAAACTGCTTTTTTTCAAGGTGAATTAATATCATGAGCAAACGATTAATCGGCGTCGAAATCGGCAACGGCACTCTGCGCATCGCCATCCTTAATCAGGTGAAGGGACAGGTTTCTGTTGTCTCCCTGCAGGAAAGAGGCTACGCGGATTCGGATCAACTCACCAACCACCTCAAGGAAGTTTTGGCCGGCGAGTTTAGCATTGGCGATCAACTGGTGACCTGTCTTCCGGCCCGGAATGCTTACGTGCGCCGGTTGGAGTTCCCATTCCAGGATGAAAAGAAAATCGCAGCGGCGATTCCTTTCTCACTATCCACACAGCTACCGGTTGCCATTGATCAATGTGCCACATCAGTACAACCGGTTCAGACGACCGAAAAAGGCGCAGCCGTTGTTGCGGCGGCGGTCCCCACCGAGACGCTGCAGTCTTTGCTGGCTGATTTCGAAGCCGCGAACGTGCCGCTGCACCTGGTAGACCTGTCGCCGTTTTGCTATGCAGCAGGAATCGGCGAAGAAATCAGTGAAGGCCTCATCATCTGTGCAACAAAGCAGGAAACCACCGTTTCAATGCTGCAAAAGGGCCGTTTGACGGATTACCGAGTCCTGCCCGCCATTGCAGAGCCAATCCAGACAGGACAAATTCAGCAACTTCTCAGAGAAATCAGGGTTCTGAAGAAATCTGCCGGCGAAGGTGAACTCAGCATCATCCTGATGGGCGACAGGGGCACTCCAGAGTTGGTGGAAACTCTGCAAACCAATGAACTTCATGTGGAA
>JAOUDB010000005.1 GCA_029859485.1 Desulfuromonadales bacterium
CCCTCCACCGATGATACGGTCAACGGGCATAGCGATAATGCGCTTGCTGTCCTTGACAGGTGACGTGGCGTACAGGCCTCCCAGGGAAACCGCACGGTCTTCGTCGAACCGGTACTTGATCCCGGCGCTAGTGACCCACATATCCCGAAATTCACCGTCCGCCGAAATACTGTCCTGTTCAACTTTGACGTGGGTGATACCAAACTCTGACATATCAACCCAGATAACGTCGCCAGTTAATGACCATCGATCAGAAAGCTCGGTATAAAAACCTGTTGTGGCAATCGCCGGAACGGTAAAATCCACATCGACCTCTGTGCCCAGCAGATCTGCCGCGGCAAGAGCCTCGCGAAGCAAGGGGTCGACATTATGAAATGTAGGCGTTCCATCCAGTTCAGGTTTGAGCTCCGAGTGGTAGGTCAACCCCATGCGGGTCGAGTCGGTAAACTGGTACATCATCGACAGAACGAAACCGAGATCAGTGCCGCTTTCATCCAGCTTTACTTTGCCGTCCGGGTAGCCGGGGATGAGATTGTTGACCCGGGCCTGTGTTTCCGAGTCCACATACATCATGTAAGGCCCTGCTGCCAAAGAAAGTTTGTCGGTCAACTGATAGGCAGCGACCGCCGATCCGGCCACGAATGCCAAACTGGTTTCCGTCACATGGTAACGTCCAGACCAGGAGTTTCCGAAATCGTAGCCGATCCCGGAGGGCACATTGATTGAGAGTCCGAAACTCCATCTGTCGTTCAATGGCCGAACATAATAAAGCGCAGGGATCGCCAGAATTGAAGAATCACTGTCTCCGTCACCGCCACCAAAGGTGGCATCATCGACTTTAAACTTCGAATCTTCGTAGACGAAGGTCGTTTGTAAAACCACTTCGGACTGGTCCAGGCGTGTGATTCCCGCCGGGCAAGTAAAGGCCGTGGTCGCATCGTTGGCATGTCCATTGAGACCGGTCATCGCCGGACCGATCTCACCCAAAACCAACGATGGAAAAGCAAGGTGAACCAGCATCGCCAGCAATAGAAATTTTCGCCTGCAGTTTATCAACATGAAGAACCTCCTTGGGGGAATAACCCTTGTCAAATCTGCACCTATAACACTTTAGAGGTGCAAAGGCTTATATGTATGTTTTAGAGAATCGTCCACCTAAAAAGCGACTGTATTTACTCTTGACGGCGTCTGCAGAAGCCATGTTCAAAGACTGTCCTGCCCGGTACGGGCCTGGCACATCCTGAACCATGAATCAGTAGCAAAATGCGGCAGCGGCAAAAGAGAGGCCGCCGCCGGAGGTTACCATGAAGATCAAATCATTTTCCTTCAAGGTGCCGTTCTTTGCCGCTTCGTCCAGGGCCATTGGGATGCATGCCGCGCCGGTGTACGCATACCTCTCCATGATGGTGTAAGCCTTACGGCGGTCAACGTCCAGACGGTCCATCGTTTCATATATGCTATTAATATTGATCTGGGTCATGAAGTAGTGGTCAACGTCGTTTGGTTCGACGGCGAGCTGGTGACAAAGCGAGAGGATCATCCTTGTCCAAGTCTCTGCATTTTTCTCTTTGGGGAACTTTCTGGCAAATGTGAAATACTGATCTCCATTGGCCAGGGCCTCCTGGGAAACGGAATAATGCGTTCCGCCCGCGTAAATCCCCATCCACTCGTGAAACTGCCCCTCAGTATGGTGCTTCGCACTCAGGAAACCTCGACTCCCGCTCTCTACCGAAGACAACAAGACGGCCCCGGCACCATCAGCAAAAAGAGTGACCGTTTTCTTGTCCCCTTTATCCAGATATCGGCTCATGGCATAGCCGCCGATGACAAGGATATGCTTGAATTCAGGACTCGACCTGAGATACCGGCTCGCCACGTCCAAACCTGCCACGAAGCTGGAGCAGGCAGCATTCAAATCAAAGGCTCCTGCGTTCGTTGCGGCCAAGCGATACTGAACAGCGGATGCTGTCGAGGGGGATATGTGCTCCGGTGTATCGGTGCCGACAATGATCAGATCGAGATCTGACGCTTCCAGCCCGGCGTTTTGCAAAGCAATTCGTCCAGCTTCAACACATAGGTCGGCTGTAGACTCGTGTTCTCCGCACCAACGACGTTCCTTTATTTTTAAATTCGTTTCCAGCCAAGTACTGACATCTTCCTCCAGCAGCTGATCAAAGTAGGCGTTCTGCAGGACCCGGGTTGGAGCATATGAGCCCGTGGATCGAATGACAGCATTTCTCATGGGTTCTCCTCAAGCTTTTTCAAAGGAAGAAGCTGTTATAAAAATTCAGGGTCGCGTAAACATTTTTTCCCAATAGACATGCCCTGCCCCCCAAAAAAACAACGCACGAAATTAAGGCTCAAATGAGTTTCAGCCCCAGCCACAAAGAATCTTAAGGCCTCAGAGAACAGGCCCCATCATGGCAACGCTGTTGTTCAAAAGTCGATGATGCCATGGCCATTGTTTCACCATTTCAAGAGTCACCTGCCTCGATTTGACCAAATATTTATCCTGCAGCTGGCGCATCTGGTTGGTCATAGAATGATCATTCAAGAGGATATTGTTCTCGTAGTTGAGCTCGAAACTGCGCCGATCCATGTTCGCTGAACCAATCAGCGTAATTTTGCCATCAAAAGTCAGGGATTTGGTGTGCAAGAGTCCGCCCTCATATTCGAAGATGCGAACCCCGGCTGACAGAAGACCGGCATAATAACTCCGGCTTGCTGCTCTAACAATCCAGGAATCATTTCTCGCCGGAAAAATGATTGTTGTTTTTACACCGCGGCGGGCACTTGCACACAGGCCGGCCTGCATCGATTCGTCCGGAACATAGTAAGGTGTGGTGATGAACAGTTCTCGGCGGGCGGTGTACATAAGGGCCTCAAACATCTCCGGCATGGCAGAAAATCTTACGGTCGGCCCGGTACCAATCACCTGCGCCACAAACCCTGGTTGAAAAGATTCGATTGGTTTTCTGATGAGCGCACTGAGGTCTTCGCCGGTTTCAGATTCCCAGTCGCCTGCGAACAGGTACTGATTCTGACGAGCGACCGGTCCCTCGAAACGCATCATCGCATCCACCCAGGGCCCATACTTCTCCTTGATACGAAACTCCGGATCAGCGCAGTTCTGACTTCCGCAGTAAGTGATCCGGTTATCAATAACCACGATCTTGCGATGATTGCGTAGATCGAGACGACCTTTGAGCGGTCGTATCAGGAGGTTGCCGACGGGCAAGGCCTGCGCCATGTGAACGCCAGCCTGCTGCATCGCCTGCCAGTGTTCTGATTGAATGATGTAGCGCGAGCCAAGGGCGTCTGCTATGGCGCGGCAGGTGACACCACGGGCTGCGGCACGCTTTAAGGCATCCGCCACTCGGCAACCGTTGTTGTCCGGAAGCCAGATATAAAAGAGCAGGTGAACATGGTCTTGGGCGGCATCAATATCAGCCACAATGGCGTCGATCGTCCGATTGGCATCCTCCAGTAGCTCAGCCCGGTTTCCATAGACAGGGCTGAAACCATTGACCGTTTTTCCAAAGATGAACAAATGTTGGTAATCTCGGGGAATTTTCTCCTGGCAATCAGCTTCGTCGCCCCCTGACGCTGCATTCGGGTCCGGCAGCCGCGCAAGGATCTTTTGCATCTGCTTCGCGCGGTATCGGCCAATATTTGATTCCCCCAGGAGGAGATAGGCGAGCAAACCAACAATCGGGAGGACAATGATAATGACAACCCATGCGATGCGTGAACTCGGTTCCCGGTGAGGTCGCAACAGAACCCTGATGATGAGCAAGGTCTGGATCAAAGCGTGTAGGACGATGGTCAACATTCCGTTAAATAACTCCGGGTTCACAGTTAAGTTTTGATTTTGCTTTTTGGGGCAAGTGTCAACAACGTCATGTCAGGTGTGCATCGCAGCATTGTGATCAGGGCATCGACATCTTCCAGCAGCTTGACCAGGGTCGTCTGCTGGCGGCCGAGGGGTAAGACCGTAACATTCCAGCGCGGTGGCACGAAAAAGTCAATGCATCCTCGGCCAGGCTGCGGGTCGATTTTTCAAAGTCGCTCACTGATGCTGAGCAATCCCCCGCATAAGGCGTCCCAAGATATCTGCTCCTGTAATGATGCGTCTCTGGTTGCCCCAAAAAACAATGATGTCCTGATCGATCACGTCATCATCGGCGTGTTCGGGGTGGACTTTAAGTTTTGGCAGAATCTCGCCTAACGTCCAATCATCCTCTTTTATGGTGATTGGATGATGGCAGTGCGACAACGGATTAAAGTGCTGGCCTTCGAATAAAGCTGCCCTTAAAAAGCTGTCGGAGTTCAAGGTGGCTCTAGGCTCGTCGCTGTTGTCTGTAATCACCACCCATTTTTTCTGCGAAGACTGTATCTTTTTTAAAAAAGGGTCGGATGTTGCAAGCTTTATCTCTGGAAATACAGGTTGATCACCGACGAATTGAAGCTGGATGATGCTGTTTGCATCGATGGCCTCACCTTCATGAGAAACCGGCAAATCGTCAAGTTCAAGGAAATTCAGAGCGCCTTTGCCTTCGGCGTTCTCTATCTCAGTCTCATCCGAGTCCATGTGTATTTTCAAAAGTTGCCGAAAGTCTTCTTCATTTACGAACTGGACCGCCTCGGGCCCCAGCCATTTGTCCAGAACAACGGCTGATGGTTTGGCCACCGGGTAAAGCAGTATTTGATAAAAGCGCAGCACAGGCGAAAGCAAGGACGCGACCCTGAGGGCATGCCTGGAAAAATAAGCCTGAGGTATGATTTCGCCCAAAAAGGTAATGACAAAAGTCGAGAAAAGGAATGCAACCGCTCCCACCATGACCGAATTGGACAGCAGCGTGAGCAACACATTGATGCCCACATTGCCCCATAAAATGGTTGTCAGCAGAAAATTAGCATCTTCTCTCATCTTTGCAACTTTTATCGCATTGAGGTTATTCTTGTCTGTTTCGATTTGTAAGCGCAGCTTGGTGATGCTGAAAAACGCAAGATTAAGCCCTGAAAACATAGCCGACTGGGTGATGCAAAAGAGGATACCAAGCCATATGATGGTGCTCATCCTCCCTCCCTCATTTCAAGCATTTTTTTAAGCATATCAAGCTGCTCCTGCTGCAACGCAAACAGTCGCTCAAAATGCTCCTGTCGCAATTGATCAATCTTTTCATGCAGCGACATGATCTCCAACTCAGCCTTGAGGTTGACTTCATAATCATGTTCGGCGTCCGCACGATCTTTTTCCGTCTGCCTGTTCTGGGACATCATGATAACGGGGGCCTGAAACGCGGCGACCATTGAAAGCATCAGGTTCAGAAGAATATAGGGGTACGGATCAAAAGCGTCGTCCCATTTGAGCAAAACAAAGGAATTCATTCCGATCCAGACCAGCAGGATTCCGCCGAACAGGCCAATGAAGGCCCATGACCCTCCGAAAGAGGCCACTTTATCTGCCAACCGCTGGCCAAACGAATACTGCGTTTCACATTCCTTTATTGCATTACGACTGATGTGCAGACGATCTTTAAACTTTGCAAGGACAAGCTTTTCTCCCTTGGTGAGAGATTCGAATCCTCTGTGTAGCAGTTTCTGGGATAAGCTATGAAGGTCTTCACTCATGACTCGACTCCGATTTTGCTTCGGCCATTATTTAAAAAAGAGGGTTTGTCTCTGTTGTATTCTACCCGAATTTCAATTCTTCGGCTTGCGCTGTTTTGCTTGGTCTAGTGCGGGACCCAGCCAACCCTTGTAAATAACCCATCCGGTCAGACCCGCAGTTGCCAGGGCAGCAAAAAACCAGTATTCGTATCGCTTCAGATCACCCAGATAAAGCTCTAGGGTCTGTCCGAAGAGATAACCCGCGCAGCCGAAGCTCACCGCCCAGATAAACGCCCCGACCACGTTAAGCGGAACAAACAGACGCACTGGAACCTGGCTCATGCCTAAAGCGAAAGGGATAACGCTGCGTAGACCGTAGAAAAAACGAAAACCCAGAATGATCGGCACCTGGTAGTTATGAATCAGTTTCTCGGCGCGAGCCAGACGTGGCTTCCAATGTGGGCGTTTTGACAGCAGGTAATCGCTGTGCCGCCGTCCCAGGTAAAAGAACAACTGGTCACCGAAGAGAGTGCCTATGAAAGCGGCAAGGATGACCCATGGAAGCTGCAGGTAGTCACGGTGGGCAGCGAAACCGGCAAGAACTAAAACGGTTTCGCCCTCAATAATGGTCCCCAAAAAAATGGCCAGGTAACCATAATGTTCGATTAAAGTTTCCACAAAAAAGCCTTATGTTTATTAAAGCCGCCAGGCGGAACGAAGTTCTCATCAAGATGCAGATCGAGCAGCGGGAAGACTGTCACGATGCCTGCGTCTTTCAGCGCCTTATTTGAGCACACCATCCCAGGCCCCGGTCCTCTTCCGCATCTCGTCCTTCATCGCTGAGGGGAGCAAATCGACAGGATCCCGGCTGTCACGAATTTCCCACCCCCCACCCAGCGCCTTATAGACCTCGACCAGATTGGTCGCAACGCTGCCTTGGGTCGACGTGAGCAGGTCCTGCTGCTGGACGTTGCTGGCCAGGGTCGTGATCAGCGTGTTGAAATCGATGGCTCCTTCCTGGTACTGGATCGTCGCGACACTCACCGCCCGCTGTGAGGCCGCGGCTGCCAGAGAGTAGGACTTGAGCTGCTCATGGGCTTTCAGGTAAGCGACGATGGCGTTTTCCACGTCACCCTGGGCCTGCAATACGGTATTGCGGTAATCGACCAGCAACTGCTGGAACAGGGCGTCCTGCAGTCTAACGTTGCTCTGCAGCCGACCGTAGTTGAACAGGTTCCACTCGAACGCACCAAACAGGCTCCAGGTCTTGCTGGCGCTCTCGAACAGATCGCCACTCTCCATGGAACTGGTGCCGATGCCTCCACCGATCGACAGATGCGGGTAGAGCTCGGTCACGGCATAACCGATCTGCGCACTTTGGGAGGCGAGTTGACGCTCCGCACTGCGGACATCAGGGCGTCGCCGGATCAGATCCTGTGGCATACCAAGGGCTACATTGACCGGCGCAGCCGGAATGCCTGCTTTTTCAGTGAGCATTCCGTTGAATTCTTGTGGGGGATTTCCCAAAAGGAACGCCAGAGCATTCTTGACTTGTTGCAGGGAGGTCTCCAGCGAAGAGGCCGTGGCCCTGGTGTTGTTTAAAAGTGTCTCGGCCTGGTTAACATCCAGCTCGCTGACGGCCCCGGCATCGAACTTGGCCTGGGCAATCCGCAGGCTCTCTGCCTGAAGCTCAATGTTTTCCCTGGCCTCATCGAGCCGTCCCTGGTAGGTCCGGATCAGGATATAGTTTTGGGCGACCTGAGAGATCAGCAGCACCAGGGCATCATCATAATTGGCTACACGGGCATCGAGTTCGGCTGAGGCCGACTCCACCTGCCGTCGGAAACGCCCCCAGAAATCGATCTCCCAACCGACGTTGAGCCCGAGGTCGTAGTTATTGAAGGTGACCTCACTCTCTTTCTGACGAGAAGCTGAGCCGGTCGCCTGCTGCTGTTGCGGGAACTGATTGCCGATCGCAATCGCCAGCTGCTGTTGCGACTGCAGTACCCGCAGCCCCGCCGAACGCAACGACAGGTTCTGCTGCAAAGCGACCTCGACCAACTGGTCAAGCTCAAGATCCTGGAAAGCAACTGTCCACCACTTCGGATCGGTCGCCGAATCGTTTGAGACAAGAGCTTCCCCGGTCTCGAGCCAATCGGATTCAACCTCAACCTGCGGTCGTTGGTAATCAGGCCCAAGATTGATGCATCCGCTCACTATCAGCGACAAGAACAGACAAAGGACCGGGAAAGGACGACGGAGGATCATAAGTGTCACTCCTCCCCTTCGAAGGAGCCAGTCTTAACCAACACCGAAGCGGTCGTCCCCACGCGCAGCGCGACCCCTTCTGGCACCTCACCCAGGTGAATGCGTACAGGCACTCGCTGTGCCAGTCGGATCCATTCAAAAGTTGGGCTGACGTTGGGAAGCAGCTCGAACCCGGTACTGCCATCCTGCTGAGCAATGCCCCAACCCAGGCTGTCGACCGTGCCTTCCAGCGGCCTGTCCGGGTAAGACATCAGGGTGATCAGAGCCTGGTTGCCTTGCCGGACATTCTCGATGTAGTTCTCTCTGAAGTATCCGACGATCCAGTAGCTGTTAATATCAACGAGTGCCAACGCCGGCTGATTGGCGACAGCGTTGCTACCCAATCTTAGATTAAGGTTGGTCACATAACCATCAACCGGCGCCCGGACCTGAGTGAATTCAAGACTCAACTCTGCCTGCCGCACAGCGGCCCGAGCCTCTCGAATGCTGGCGTTTGCATCACCGAGAGCTCCGAGGGTGGCCTGCGCTTTTGCAAGGTTTGCCTCTGCCTGGCTCAAACCTGCTCGCGCCTGGGCCAGCCCAGCCACCGCTCCCTTGCGTTTTTCCAGGGCAACGTCGTAGTTCGCTTTGGCACGTTCCACCGCTTTCTGTGAGGTTGCCCTCTTTGGCAACATATCCTTTTGGCGCTGGTACTCTGCCTTGTTCTTTTCGATCATCGAATCAAGCTGATTAATCCCGCTCTGCGACTGTTTTACTGAGGCCTGTGCTGATTCAACCTGGGCTTTTGCAGAATCAACCTGTTTTTCCTGGCTGAGATAGCTGTCACCAGTCATGTCGTACTGCGCCCGCGCCTGTTCCAGGCTGGTCTGGAATGTACGTGGATCGATTTCGAAGAGCAGATCACCCGCCTTGACCAGCTGGTTGTCCTTAATCGGAAGCTTCACGATCGGCCCTGAGACACGCGGCGTAACCTGAATCACCTCGGCCCTGACCTGACCGTCCCGGGTCCAGGGATTGATGACATAATCCCAATACTTAAGCAGGACCAGGACAACGGCAACAATAACCACGACAGCTGTCAGCAGATATTTCTGATAGGTTTTCACTCTTTACCCCCTGATAACAAACGTCCCGATCAGGACGGTGTAGATAAACATAAGCGCCAGAAAAACCAGCGGCGGATAATAAAAATATTTCGACAACCGATAGCGATTAAGTAAACGCGCCGTCACCAGGGTGGCAACAACTCCCATAAAGCTCGCAATCAGTAATGGCGGCAAAAAGACTCCGCCGATGGCAAACTCGTGTGGCATCCTTAAAACCTTTCCTCGCGCCAACCTGCCCAGTCGATGGCATCGATGCTGTCGGCGCAATCGACCAGAGCCTCCGACACGCCCTGGCAGACACCGAGCAGGAGGTAGAAGTTCACCGCCTCCTGCTCACTGAGCTGTTGTTCTGTTGACATGTCCAGACTCTTCTTTATGTGCATTTCCAGCCGTCCTGTGAACCGATCCAGCCTGGCACGCAGCGCTTGCCCTTCGTCAACAACCTGATTTTCAGACAGGTTTTGAAAAACATCCTGGATTCCCTGTCGCCATATTTTGAATTCTTCACGCAATTCCCGCATAAGAAACTCTGCTTGCGGGCCATCCCGCCCCTCAAACAGTTGTTGCAGTCGATTGTTCAATGCCTGCATCCGGGCCACCAGCGCCTGTAACTGTTCGGCCGTGGTACCAGATAATCGACCGGTATCGATATGCGGCAGCCAGGTGCCAAGCTTCGCTGGCAGAGTCGCTACTTCACGCGCATGAAAAGCCATGCGCCAACGCTCCAGTCGCGTTGCTCTGTCCGACGAGCTCCCACCGACAGTCGAGATAAGATGCTCTCCACTGCGAAAGAAACGTCTCAACAGCCTGAGAGATGTCTGTTCCGGACGAAAATCAAAGGGGAAATACGCCGTGATCGATATGACCAGAAAAAGCAGTGGAAAGATCATCGTGGTCGTAGCAACGCTGAGGAAGCTGTAGGTTTGGTGGTTGGAAACCCCAATGATGACAATAAACATTGACAACCCGAAGGCCCGACCGAGTTTCTGTTGGGGAGCAGCATACAGATAACAGATGGCGAAGGTGGTCGCAAAGATCAGCAGGCCAAGGCCGAGAAAAGATGAGAGCTGAGGCATCACAAAAATGTAGAGAACAGCGCCAATAGCAACACCGGTCGCCACGGGCTTGAACAGCTTCGAAACGGGGACCTGCGGCATATTGACAAGCGCCAGCCCCAGAGACACGGAGATGGTCATGAAACTGAAGCCGCCGGGGATATCACCACCGTAGATCAGCATCAGAAAGGCGACCCACACCACCGTTAACAAACGACAGGTACTTGCCAGGCGATCCAGGTCCGGCAAGAATACCGCACGTGACCTATGGGATGGAACGGCAGAAACGACTGCACCACCCTCGCTCCTTGTTCCCCTGGCCGCGTTCAACAAAGAACGGGACAATCTCTCCAGACGCTGCATCTGCGCATAAATCACCGCAAATGCGGCCCGGTCAAAATGCCCCAAGGCCACGACCGCGTCCTCGTCGTAAGACAACTCCATGGGTTCAGGGTTCCGCCCGGGGGGGTGGCCCGCCAAGGTCTGCTCGATCAGAGTAAAGCGTCCGTCAAGCTCATTGTCAAATGCCTCAAGGTCTGGTAGCAGGCGGGGCAGAACCAGCCCCTTTGCTTCGACAATGCTCAATCTCCAGCGTTCCAGGGCCTCCATCAACTCCGCCACCTGGGATTGATAATGTTGCCACGCGTCTCTTGACTCCCAAACCTCATAGTTTTCGGTCTGTGTCGCATTCAGGAGTTGATCAAAATCGGTTTTTGCCAGAACCGTCTGGTCCTTCAGTTGGGAGATCTCCTGCGCGTCTCCTTGCTTGCAGAACAAATCAAAACAGGCCTTATACAGCTGATGCTGGAGTGAGGCCATGTTCACGGCTGCGGCATCGAAGCCGCTACTACGGCCAGGCCAGAGAAAAATCGTGATCAGGCTGTAGACCAGAATCCCCAGTCCGGTCTCCTGGGCACGCAGCACCGCGGTTTGAAAAGCGTTGACGGGATCCGTCCCTCCGTCAACGCAGATGATCCCGCTGACAAAAGCGGTGACCTGCCAGAAATACTGATGTTTCTCACCACCCATCATATAGCAGCAAACACCGATTACAAGCGAGAAGCCCAGCATAAACGCCCAGCGATCCTGGGCGAACAGGGCGACAAGCGTCAAGGAAACAACCATTGCTGCCAGCGTGCCGCACATGCGCAAGGCAGCCTTGTTGAGCGATTGACCAACCGAGGCCAGGCTGACGAACGCTACTGCAAAACCTGCCCAGTACGGCCGATCCCAGTCCATAGACAGGGCGATGCCGTAGGAGATGGCCATCGCCAGCGCGGTCTTGATCGATTCTTTTGTCTTCGTGGAAAGGGTCATGTCTTTTTATATGTCCATCGAAAACGTTCTAAGTGCCGTCCGTCCACACAGTGCATTCGGTTACCGGCCGCCTGCACCCGAAACGATAAAGCCGCTGCCAACAACGGCAACGGCTCATAGAGAAACTGCGGTGGTTCACTAACATTCAAAGTGGACCAACAAACTGAGGCAGGTCAACCACATCGCCTTATTCCCGGGTCCCGGCAATTCACAGCCATCATGACACCTCAATTGACGAGTTCATCCTGCGACAGAGCTTCGCGTAATGTTTCTTCCTTATCCGCAGTCAGTGAGGTTTTGAGAACTTTACCTCCGAATCCTTTCAATGCTTCCAGCACCTTGTCGGGGGTCGCATTGCGAACCAGCACGAAAAGACCCGAGGACCCTGGCTGGAAGGTCTCTCCGAGCTCTTTCATGAATTTATCGTCGATGCCGATATCGGTGAACTTACCACCAATGGCACCCACGCCTGCGCCAGCGACCACCCCCAGGAGAGGATTCAAAAAGACCATCCCCATCAGCAGCCCCCAGAAACTCCCGCTCGCGGCGCCAGCAGCAGTCAGGTTGACGGCCTGATGCAGCTTGACCTTGCTCTTTTCGTCTTTAGTCACTACGACGACATCCGCCATTTCAATCAGGTATTCCTTCTGGAGCTTGGCTAATTCCGCACGCAATTCAAAAGCTTTGTGTTCATCGTCAAAGCCAATAACGACCAGGTTACTCATAATATTCTCCTCGAAGCGCTCGGGCGCTCGGCTTGGTTGTCTTGAAAGCTGAGGGATAAAACGCTACGACTGCAATGCGCCCTCTCTCGACATCAGGACGAACCGTTATGCGTTATCCACATCTTGTCGGGCAGCCACCGCTTCCAGGATGGCCACATCGGCCTCCACGGCATAGTACCGAGCCAGCACAATACAAGCCTCAGCATATTTTTCGGCGTGCTCCGCGCGTTTTTCGAGTTTCTTGAGATGATGGTTCGCCTTCCAATCAGCGACCGCCTCTGTTGTCTCAGCCTTTTTAGCTTCAATCAATTCTTCCACTTTCTCTTTGGCGGCACACGCCTCCTGCTTTTTGGCCGCGACATTTTCTTTAGCGGCCCTCAGTTTCACCTCAATGTTTGTCTCGGTTTCTTTTTTCAAACTCTCAAAATGTTCTTTTGACGTTTTTAACTGATCAATGCATTCATCAAGTTTGCTGTGCAGTTTTTTACCGAGTTCATCAATAGTCATGGTCACGGGATTGCTCCTTTTTAAAGAAGTTACAAGTAGCGAGTCATGCAACGGGCAAGGCGTCTTTTGCCCTTGCCCGTTGCTTTTGTCCCTCTTATTACTTGTGAAAATGTTTCTTTATCTTGTCCCACAATGAAGCCTTTTTGTCAGCGATGCAGGCGTTGACAACTTCTATTACAGGATGGCCAAAGGCGTCATAGCCGACAGCGATGTCTGCGGCACCTACCGAACTGTTAGAGGCATTGGTTGCTGTTTCGATGCCGTCGATCCAATAAACGATGGCATTTTGGTTGGTCTCATCCATGGCTAAAAACTGTTCACAAGAAACGTCCTTGAGTTTGTCCGCAGCCAGTGACGTGCCACAAAAAACCAGCAGCAACAAAGTGACAGCAAAAAAATGGATACAAACTTGGTCTTTCATCGGCATGCTCCTCTGTATTGATAACTGTTATTGTCAATATTGGGCCTAATATGATTTAGCCTAACAAAGAAATTGAAAGCTGCAAGCCCTTCCGTTTTCACCAAAGTCTATTTCTTGGGCGAAAGCCCTTGCTGCGCAATCTCGCAAGGGCTCCCCACCGCAGTCAACCGATCAAAGACGGTTTCGGCCGCTGCCGAAAGTCCACCCGTCAAGATTGCCACTCCCAGCGATGTTCCTTTCTTCAACACCCCGACCGGATTCACGTTGACCCCGGGTTTGACCAGGGGCCCCTTAATCTGCAGCAGGCTGGCGACAGTTGATTTGGAGCTGAGCAGGATATTCACCTGTTCGGTCCTCAGGTCGATTGCACCGTCGCCCAAAACTTCCAACGCTTGCGACTCGAATGCCAACCCCTTGTCCGTGGTCGCAACCCCATCCTTGATGTCGAAACGAACAACCATACATTCCAACCTGGAAGTCTTCTGCTTTTCCGCCAGCGGATTTATCTTTTTTAAAATCTCAACGCCCAGATTTCCGCCTGCCAAGCTGAGATCATAGTTGACCTGACCTTCTCCGACGGTAGAAAACACCTGCCCATTGAGGGAGGATGCTAAAGCTCTGGCAGAGTCACCCTGCCCACTGAGTTCCAAGTCGATATCGGTTTTCCCGCCATCCAGGTAAACTTCACCCGACATGGACTTGAGCAGCTTACCCAGGGCAACCTGGCTGGCATGAATTACGGCCGTGACCTTATCCACCTCAGGTGCCGCATCGATTATCAGGTTAGCCGTAAACGACCCATCCGCAATCTCCGCAGATAAGGGCTTGATCGTCAGCAGGCCGTTTTCAAGGAGCAGTTTCATGTGCAGGTTCTGCAGCGGTATCGACGCCAAAGCGATGTTCTTGGCATCAAGTGAAATATCGGCATCAATTTTTTTCAGGCTGTCCAGCGGCAACGGCTCATCGGAAAACAGGTATGGGGAATCGCCTTGCTGGTCCTCTGCCTGTGGATTCTCCGCCGATTTCTGGGCCATACCAGTTGGCGCATCCCTCTTGAAATCTGCCGGGGCTATCTTTGATGAGGTCAACTTGGCGACAATCTTCGGCCTGGCTTCCGATGTGAAGAACTCAATCGATCCAGAGAGATCCGATTTGCCAAGTTGGACCGAAAAATTATCTGCTCGGTAGCCGCTCTTGTGGTCTGACAAGCGACCAGCGACAGCAAGTGGTCCGTTCGGTGGCAAAGCACTACCGGCTATCCAGGATAAACTCGACAAGGTCTCAGCCTTGAGCTTCAAGTCGATAAGCAGTCCCTGAAAGTCCATCGGCCGAGTAATCTTTCCAGAAATTTGAGCTTGAATATCGGTCGTATCGATAGCGAGGTCCATGATAAAGGGGACGTTTCCAAGGAAGCTTTTCAGTCTCCCTGCTTTGCCCTTAACCTTGATGGGGTGCTCCAGATAGCTTGCCTCCAGTTCGAGAGTTTGCGCATCTCCCGAGGGCAGGTGCTGCACCGTAAAGTGCTCGATACTTACACTGCTTTCACGCTCGGTGGCACCCTCACGGTAATAGATCTGGCCCTTCTTGATGTCGAGCTGTTTTATGCTGACAACCGGAACGCTGCTTTTGTTCTCTTTTTTTGCGGGCGTAGTCGACTGGTCTGCGGGCTCTTCAGAAAAAATCCAGTTGCCGCGACCCTGTGCGTTCGTTTCGAGATAGATCTCGGGCGCAATAAAAAGGATTTCATCAAACACGATTTCCCTGAACAGCAAGGCAAGCAGATTGATCTTAACCGCAAGTTTTTCGGCTTTTACCATCAGGGGGCGACTGGCCCACTCGGAATTTTCCAGGCTCACATCCTTGATGATGATCTCAGGCTTGAGAGACAAGGCCATCCTGGCCTCTCCAATAACCAACTTGCGGCCGGTGGCTTCTTCAACCTGGGTGATGGCTAGATGCTTGAATTCATCGAGATGACTCGACAGATATACCACCCCGGCAAGCATAATAGCGGCGACTAGAGCGAAAAGCACAGCAAAGGCCTTCAGTGCTCTCTTCATAGGCGTGAAATCTCCCAATTCCCCCAGGTCTTATTTGATGCCTAACTGGATGAATAATGAAAAAACGGCATAAAAACACCTACTGATACTATTAGCAGAACAAGCGGGAATAGCTACTTTAGCGCAACCTGTTTATCGTTTGGCTTGGAGGTTTTCCAAGCCCTGAAAGCTGCTTGTCGATGAACATCGGAAACGCCCTAAGTGACTTATTGATCTACCTGCCCCTTAACGGCAACCCTGACCTTGTCGGCAATCTCACGACTTAACTTTTCCATCGTACGATTAAGGGCAGCGACATAGCCTGCGTAATCATTTCCAGCGACCGGTGCGGTGTAGAGTGATCTGGCCTGAGGCAGAACTTTACGATTTCTCTGGCCGACCACAATCCAACGGGCTTCCAGGGTGACCTCTCCATCCCTGCGTCCATCGAAGCGGGTCACCTCCATCTTCAATTGGTAGAAAGTCTCGTCCGCAGAGCCACGATTCGGATAAATCAGAATGTCGTCGGTCGGCAGCAGTGTGCCAAGATTTCCTGCCAGCACCCGGGTAAAACTTTCATGCAGCGGCTCGGACCAGCGGTCAAACTCTGCCAGATCGACCTGATTGCCGGATGATCGACTGACGATCTGCGACCGGTCAAGGTAGCGCGGCAGGGATATCGGTCCAATCTGAAGCAGAGCATTATCTTCCTTGAGCAGGTCTGGGCCGGAATCCAAAGTCGGTTCCACGATTTCATGCAAAACATAGTAGCGAGACGGATTGGAGCCTTTACCGAGGCAACCGGGCAACAGCAGGGCAACACAGCAGCAAAACACAGCGACCACAAAAGTAACAGTACGGATCATGGCTGACCTCCGCTTTCAGACTTTCCCCGGAGCAGTGATTCGGGGTGGGTTTCAAGATACTGAACCAACACCTTGATCGAGCGCATGGCATCGGTAATCTCGCGCAACATTTGCAGAGCCTCAATACGGACGTCAGAGTTCTCTCCGACAAGGCCCTGCAGATCGACCATGACCTTATCGGCCTGTTGCAGAGTATCCTGGGCAACGGTGCCAATTTGATGTATTTCGGAACTCAGCGGTTTAACCTCATCGTCCAGATTGTTGATAAATTTTCGAGCATCACTCATTGTTGCATTTGCATTCCCGAAAAGTTTCCCGATCCGCTCATCAAGGTTTTTAGTCAGATGCTGTACATCCTTGAGGGCCTGATCCAGAGCGACAACGCTTCCCTTGAGCTCCGGAGTTCGCACGAAGTCATCGATGGAGTCCAATACATCCGAGACCTTCTGAGCAATTTTATCGATTGGGATGTTCTGAAGTTTTTCTAAAAATGCCTGCATTTGAGACGGAATCGTTGGAATTTCATGATACCTCGAATCGGTGCTGACCAGATTGACCGGTGTGCCCGGGTAGAAATCCAGATCGACCATCAACTGCCCGGTGACCAGACTCTGCACCGCTAACTTCCCGCGCAAACCCTTCTTGATAAGATTGTTGACCGTTTTATCAGGATCTTTGACCCGGTTTATTAGCTGGCCCTGTTCATCACAACAGACCTGGAAACGGGTTGGGTCGATATCGACAAGCACGGGGATGTCGATATCAAGCGTCTCGCTGTTGATTATCATTCTGATTGCGGAGACCTGACCGATCGGCACTCCACGAAAGCTGACCGGAGAACCGAGAGTGAGTCCTTTCACAGAACCTTTGAAATAGAGGACATGAACCTCTGTCTTTTTGAACAGTTTGCCGGAGCCGAAGATCACAAGACCCACTATGACCAGGCCAATAGCTCCCAGAACAAATGCTCCAATAACGGTCGGATTGGCTTTATTGCTCATCATTTACCTGCCTTTTCTGACACCTCACGGCCCCGTTGCTTGCTCCTCAAATGCTCCCTTCCTCCCCACGAGTCAGAAAACTTCTGACCTTGGGATCGGAGCTGTTCGCCAGCAGTTCGTTTGGATTGCCCTGGGCAATCATGGTCTTGGTCTCCGGATCGAGAAACACTGAATTATTGCCGATGGCAAAGATGCTGGCTAACTCATGGGTGACGATCACGATCGTCGAGCCGAGGCTATCTTTCAATTCAAGAATCAATTCATCAAGCAAATGAGCGCTGACTGGGTCAAGCCCCGCAGAGGGTTCATCGAAGAACAGAATCTCCGGATCGAGAGCCATGGCTCGTGCCAGACCCGCCCTTTTACACATACCGCCGCTGATTTCCGAAGGGTAGTAATCTTCGAAGCCGGACAAACCGACCAGGGCCAGTTTCAGCGCAATGACATCACTAATCTGTGCCGGATTCAAATCGGTATATGCCCTTAGCGGTAGGGCGATGTTCTCGGCCAGAGTCATGGAACTCCAAAGGGCTCCGCTCTGATAAAGAACGCCGGCACTTCGCATTATCCGCTCACGCTCTTTCGAATCGACGTTCCAGAAGTTTGTCTCACCATAGAAAATCTGACCTTTTGCAGGAGCCATCAATCCGGTCAGATGTCGCAGCAGAGTGCTCTTGCCGCACCCGCTGCCGCCCATAATAATGAACACATCGTCATGGTTTATTGTGAAAGTCAGATCACGCTGGATCAAAAAATCTCCATAAGACATGGTCAAACCCTCGACCGAGATATGAGCTTTTGCTTTTGGGACAGCATCGACCATGGCTTAAATCCCGATTACGTAGAAGACAAAGGTCAGGATTGCACAACAGATCACGATCCAGGTGATCGCCGTCACCACGGCCGAGGTGGCTGCGGTACCGACCGCAGATGCGCTGCGACCACACTGGATACCTCGCAGGCAGCCGGTCAGGGCGACAATCACGCCGTAGAAAAGACTCTTGATCAAACCGGCACCGAAATGATGTAACGGGACCGCTTTTTGGGTTTGTAAAAAATATTGAGTCGGCGTGATATCGAATAATCCGACGCCAACGAGCGCCCCGCCCAGGATCCCCATCAGGTCCGAATAGATACAAAGCAGCGGCATCATCAGGGTCAATGCCAGCATGCGCGGCAAAACCAAATATTCCATCGGAGATATGCCGAAGGTGGTCAGGGCATCGATCTCCTCGTTGACCTGCATCGTCCCCAACTGCGCGGCAAAGGCGGCGCCCGTGCGACCAGCCATGATGATACCGGTCATCATGGCCCCCATGTCGCGGGCCATTCCGATTCCAACCAGATCGGCGACGAATATCTCAGCACCGAACAGCTTTAATTGAACCGCTCCGACAAAAGCGAGGATCAACCCGAACAGGACGCTGATCAGGGAGATTATCGGCAGAGCGTTGAAACCACTGTCCTGAACGAAAACCATCATCTCAGAAAAGGGGAAACGGGCGCGGCCAAGAGCTAACTTGGCGCAACCGATAAATGCTTCGCCGATGAACTGCAACATTTCGCGATAAGAACGATGTCGGGCAATCGCCTGCGTGCCCAGGTAGTCGACAATCGATACATGCTTGGCCTCGCGCCGATCGCCTTTGCGCTCAGGGACCGCAGTTGCCAGTCGCAACAGCCCCTTTACTCCTTGCGGCAGAGTGTCCCAGTGAACAGAGATTTCACGCGACCCACAGGCCGCGATTATTTTCAGCAGGATCGTAATGAGACTGGTATCCCACGAATCGAGATTTCGCGTTGTGATGGTAACGCTGGAAATTTCAGCGGCTGAGGTCAACCGGTCAACAACCGGCTGTGTGTCCGGCTGAGACTGACCCAGCTTCCAGGTTCCACCCAGAATGACCTGTAGCTGATTATCAACCAGGGAGATGTCGAGGTGAGCGTTCAAAAAGACCTTCCGGTAGCGGTGAAAGACAAAAGTTACATTGTCTAAAATATAGCAGAAGTTACGGATATTTCACGATTTTGAAGAAATCGCAACAGAAGTCAACGAGCCGGATATCAAGCCTTCGCTTAATAAACAACCCCGTCCTCTGGAGGGGGCGCTACTTTGTACTGAATTTTAACTGCAGGCAGCGCACCCTTCATCGTTAGTTGCAACGTCTACATGTGAACCCGGTTGAAGCTCTACCGTTCCACTGCCTGCACCAGGTTGTACAACGGATAAGTCTGGAGTCTGAGACACTCATTGTAGCAGCCTTTCACAAGTCATTGCGCACGACAGTAATAACGATTCAGATCGAAAAGTCCCGACTTCACCGGTTGATCCTCTCTTCCCAGACTGAAAGTTTCTAAACGCTCATTTCCCGTCACAGAATTCTTATGTATCAGAACAGATAAGCTTTGGTATCCAGACTATGAGATACTTGCAGTCCCACACAGAATGACATAAACTCTGAATATTGTTTATCGAAAGCCTCCTTTCCAAGACCCTGGTGACATGAACGATGTTTGATTTATTGAAACGATGTGAAGAAGCTCGCAAGGAGGCCTTCCGTGCTTTCGTCGATCAGCGTGTCGATGAAGCTCTACAGCGCTTCCGCGTGGCTCGCACCGAAGATGTCGAGTCGCTTAGCTATCGACTGGAACACGTCGAAAGCAAGGTCAACGACCAAATCTCAATTCGTTCAGATCAGGTATCATCATGGACCTCCTAAGTGTCAAACAACATCGCGAACAGGGCAAGCGTCTGGTGGAAATCGTTCGGATACTAGGTCGCTACGATCTAGCCGATTGGTTTCACAAGATTCCGACTCAGTCCGTTCGTGATCTATTGCTGAGCAAGGAAACGCAGGCCATTGCGGACGAGCCCGTCGGAGAACGCCTACGCCTGGCTTTGACGGAACTGGGAACGACCTTCATCAAAATGGGGCAAGTACTCAGTACGCGAGCCGACCTGGTTGGGCCCGACATTGCGATGGAGCTGCGCAAACTTCAAGCGGATACGCCCCCCGATCCCTCGGAGACTGTTCGGCAAACAATGTTGGATGAACTGGGCAAAGTCCCGGGGGAATTGTTTGCAGAGTTTGAAGCCGAGGCGTTCTCCTCGGCATCAGTGGGGCAGGTGCATCGCGCGAGATTGGCCAATGGACAGCAAGTCGTCGTGAAGGTTCAACATGCGGGAATCCAAGAAAAGGTCCGCATCGATTTGGATTTGCTTGAAACGCTCGCAAAATTGTTGCAGGAGCACGTGCCAGAGGCAAGGAATTATCAACCGGTAGCCACGACTCGCGAGTTTCGTAGGACGCTGCTGCGGGAATTGGATTTCTCTTGCGAACGCAGCAATATTGAGACCTTCACTCGCAATTTCGAAGGTGACAAAACGGTTCACCTCCCGTTGGTGGTCAAAGATCTTTCCAGCAAACGTGTGTTGACGATGGAACTGCTTAGCGGGATTCCCGTATCGGAATCCGAGAAACTCGCCGCAGATGGTGTTGACTTGAACCATCTGGCCAGAGACGCGGCAATGATCTTTATGAACATGATTTTTCGAGACGGTTTCTATCACGCCGATCCGCATCCGGGAAATTTCATTGTGCTCGCTGGTGGCGTCGTCGGGCTACTCGATTGTGGCATGGTCGAGCGGTTAGATGATGAAATGCATGAGTTGTTCGAGGACTTGCTGCTGATGTTGATGCACCGCGACGCCGAAGGACTTTCCGATACGTTGTTGCGAGCTGGTTCAGCTCCTGCGGATGTAGATCGAGTGGCGTTTCGTGCCGATGTCAGTGCTCTGCTGATTCAGTACGGCTCTCAATCGCTGGCAGATTTTGACCTTGGCGGAGCGATTGGCCAGCTTTTTGACATCGTGCGACGGCACCATGTGGTGATGCCATCAGCCGCATCGCTGCTGTTGAAAACGCTCGTCATGCTGGAGGGGACCGCTCAACTGCTCAATCCGAACTTCAACATCAATGAAGTCATCACACCTTTCAGGGACCAATTGATCCGTTCTCGCCTGGACCCCAAACGTTTGACTCGCCATCTGCGACAATCCATACGGGACGTTGATCGTTTGATGCGAAACGGTCCGCGGAACATCGCCGACATTCTCGATCGTGCTCAGTCGGGTAAGTTTCAGATTCAACACGAGGTCAATCATCTTGCTTTGGTGGCCAATCGCGTGGCTGGCGGATTGCTGATCGCTTCGTTGCTGGTCGCGTCAGCCTTGCTATTGAGCCACCAGGTTCCGCCATGTCTTTTCGGGGAATCGGTTCTTGGCGGCCTGGGCTTTTTCGTTGCAGCAGGATTCGGCGCACGTTTGCTTTGGCGAATCAGAAAAGACATCCGCTAAACTCAAAAAGTCACAGCTCTTATTTGAGCACACCATTACAGAGACCGTACGACCGAGAAGTTTCTTGCCACTTCGCGCCCAAAAAACCCGGTTCAGTTATCTTTAAGGCTTGGTTTGATTAGCCGTTTCGGGAGGGAAGCGTCGTACGGTATTCGCTGGGAGTTTGACCTGAGATGTTTCGGAAAAAGCGGGTGAAGTGTGCCGGGCTCTGAAAGCCCAGCCGAAATGCGACCTCGATAATTTGCAGATCAAGCTGCTGCAACAAGTCGCACGCCTGATCGTACTTAATTTGCATCACAATGGCTCTGAAGCTCGTACCTTCCTCTTTCAATCGACGCTGTAAAGATCGGGCACTTCCGCCGGAGAGGTAAGAGACCTCCTGAAATGAAGGGCACGATGAGGGCGGGTACGTTTTGAGAAGGTATTTGAGCGTTCCAGCCAGACCCATGTCTGGTACGGTATCACCATTGCCCGAAGGGGTCGTTTTCAAGAGCGGGGTTTTGAACCGATTGGCGAGAAGAGAACGTGGTATCGGCAGTGAGCCTATTTCTGATGACACAGAAATCTGTATGCCATTCAAACTTTCCTGGATGAGATCCGGCATCTCGCATTCAATCTCAAAACACCATTCGTCTGGAGTCCAATCGGGCTCTATAAATTGACGAATGATCGACAACATGATTTTGCCACGATACATGGCAAATTCGTCAGCACCCCGCAAGGCACCCATTCTAGATCCCCGGGAGTTGAAATATAATGTGTCGCCGTGCTCTTCGATCCAGATATTCAGACCGGTGCTCTCTTTCTTTGCGAATAGACATACTCCCTTGATTGCTTCAAAAAGTGTTGGCGCACTTGCAATCTTTTGCGAAAGTTTCTGTGTCAAAGAGGGGTTTGCGATTCGCCAACCAAAACCATCGATCCCTTCCCGCTCAGCCATATCCTCAACAAAGTCATAGGTGGCACGTGTCATTACGAACATATTGGGATTTTCAAGCAGGCCTAAAGGAAGTTTGTGCCTCTCAAGATGGCGCTCGACCGGCGTGCCAATATCCTTGAGAAAAGCGATAAAGGGATAGAGTTGGCTTGCTCGGGATATGGGTGTACGTTGCATGGGCACCTACT
This sequence comes from Desulfuromonadales bacterium, assembly GCA_029859485.1. Classification (GTDB taxonomy): domain Bacteria; phylum Desulfobacterota; class Desulfuromonadia; order Desulfuromonadales; family BM103; genus M0040. The sequence continues at coordinate 22,401 of JAOUDB010000005.1, forward strand.
CGTATTTAACGATTGTGCACTGATTTAATAAGGTTCTATTTAAGTTCAATACGACCCTTTGTAAACATTGAAGTATTTAGCAGGCCACTTGTCAAGTACGATCATGTTTGGAATTTGAACAAGAGGATACTTTTGCGAGCAGGAAGTTGATGCTGAAATGCTCATCAGAGTCAAATTCGGTAACTTCGGACAATTCCTATAAACCCTGGTCCTGGCCCACTTAAATTCTCAGAAATCCTCTCATATTGTTTTGAACGGCCAAACGTGTAGAAAGACATAATTCTTATTTGTTCTGCTTATTTGTTCTGCATTCCAGTAACAATGAGAGCTTCCTGGCAGCAGTGCTGAGTGACACATTCATCAACGGCGTGAGTTATTATCCATAACAGGAAAATAGAGTTCAAATGTGGTCCCCTCATTTACCTTGCTTTCAACGGAAATAAAACCATTGTGGCGCTCAACAATACCTTGGGTCATCGACAGCCCCAGACCGATCCCGACGCCAACAGGTTTCGTTGTAAAGAAGGCGTCAAAAATCTTAGTGATTGTATCGGTCTCTATGCCGCACCCCGTATCACTCACTGTTAAAGCAGCATACCTGCCCGCGTTTCGCCCTTTCTTAACAAGCGTATCCTGCTGGGTTAGTTCCGTTTCTTGCAGGGTGACCTTTAGATCACCTGTTCCGTCCATGGCATAGACGGCATTGGCGAAAAGGTTGGCCATGACTTGATGTAATTGGCCAACATCCACGTTGACAATAGAATTTGCAGTAATCTGTTTAACTAGATTCGTGGACGAGGGGATGACAGGGCGCAGCAACCGCAAGGCTTCAATAACGATGTCTGAAATGACATAAGGCTCAAGCACACTTTCTTCTCTTCGGCTGAAAACAAGGAGCTGCCGTGTGAGATTAGCCGCCCGCTCAGTTGCAGATCTTATGTGTTCAAGACTCTCCTCAAATGGATTTTCTTTTGCGGCAGGGGTGATTTCAATAATATCTAGGTGACCAGTAATAACAGATAGCAGGTTGTTAAAATCATGAGCGATACCACTAGCCATTGTGCCGATAGTCTCCATTTTACGAGCTTGCTGGAGACTGTTCTCAAGGGCCTTCAGTTCGGCCTCTCTTTGTTGCAGGGCTTCATTGACGTTAAACTTGTGTATAACCTCTCCAATCGCATTGGACAATGATTCGAGAAGCAAAACATCTTCTGTCGACAGTAGGTCGCTTCTTTGGTCTGCTATATGTAACAAGCCCACCGTTGTGGCCTGATAGCAAATCGGGATAACAGAAAGTGTAGCGAACTCGCTTTCAATGCATTTCCCACGATAGCGATGCAAAAACTGCTCGGGAACCTTTTGGGCAAATCCTTGCAAATCATCCGTGTAAATAGAACCGCAGGATGTCAGGAGAGGCTGATCCCAGGTGTCTGGCTGCCCTGTGATAATTCTTGTGCAAGCGCATTCATGTTCGATGAATGAAAGACAGTTTTCCGATTCCCAGAACTCATTTGTGAAGCCGACGTAAGCTTCATAAGGCATGGTTCCTTGAGGCTCAAGGATGCGAATACCAACACATTGGCATCCGGTCCAAAGGGATAAGTTTTCAACAACAGAAGAGATATACTCTTGACGAGAAAAAGAGTTTTTAAAAGGATTTGATAGAAACTGGGCAGAATTATACGCCAGAGAAGAAGTCTTATTGTTTTCGGAAATGGTCTGCTCTCCACTAAACATGAATCTCTCCCCCCAGCGAACAAGCGCAACAAACTACCCGCTATTCTAAGGATGGCTTGTTGACATCGTTCGACATCCCCCCAATATTCTCAGATACCTACACAAATAAGAGACTGCCAACCCCCTGTGTCAGCATAGTTTGGGGGGAGTGTCTGAAATTGGCAGAAAAGCAAAATCCTTACTGACCCTGCAATCTAAGAATCCAAACCCGCCATTAATCCGTTCCTGGCAGTGGTTCTATTTAGGACGGTTTAAAATAATGATGGTTGCAAACTTTATCGACCAAGCAATTTCGTTAATTTTTCGTTTGTCCATAACAGATGCTCAGCCATTTTTCTTCTGGCCTGATCTGCGTCTCCCTGAGCAATCGCCCGGTAGATGGCTTCATGCTGATCGGCAATAATTTTTAGGGTATCGTCCTGGCGGGTTGCTTCTTCAAGTGCTGGCTTAAGAAATTCTTCAGAAAATTCAAAAATATTGGTGGTGACATGAACCCGAAGGAAATTGTGTGTCGCTTGAGCAATTGCGATATGGAATGACTGGTCGGCATCCCAGGAAAATTTGTTCCCCTCCATTTGCTGGCGCATATCGGCTACACAGCGCTCAATCTTTATCAGATCTTCTTCGGTTCTCTGCAGGGCGGCGTTGTAAGCGCTGAACTGCTCAATATCTCGGCGGATATCATACAGTTGAACAATCTGCTTCAGATCGCTCCGTATCAGATCTTTTAGCGGATGAAGTTGCAGGGTCGCGTCGACTGATTTGACAAAGTTTCCTTTGCGTTTGTGCACTTCGATGTATCCGAGTGTCTCCAGTCGGTTGAGCGCCTCACGTAATGATGAACGGCCAACCCCCAACAGCTCTATAAGCTGACGCTCTCCGGGTAGTTTGTCACCCGGCTTAAGTTTGCCGTCAATGATCAGCTTAATAAGCTGTTCGCTGATTTTATCTGAAACCTTTTCAACTATTATCTCTTCAAATAGTGGACCCACGTAAAGCCTCCTGGTCTGACCAGATGTCAAAAAGATCGACAAGTTATCAACATAACTGAAATGAAGCTCCTTTCCTAGGCAATTCGTATAGCAGCATAGGCCTAAAGAGGTGAACATATTCTGACTTGACAAAAGACACATGCCTCTCCATAATCTGGTCAGACCAGTGGATAATATGACCAGAAAAGGACAGACTATGAACTATTTTTTTCAGAAAACAAAAACCTTCTCGTGGAGTTGGCCTTGCACGGTTGGGCAAGCGGGTCGTTCGGCATCTTCGCCCTTATCGGCCTGTACCTTCTCTTTTGAGAAGACTGGAAAATGATTATTCTGCGCGGCTTCTCCATTATTTTGTTTTTTCAGATGCTCGGTGAGTTGACCTGCAGGGTCTTTGGCTGGCCTTTTCCCGGCAGTGTTCTCGGCATGCTTCTGTTGCTGATAGCCTTGGGCGTGGGAGTGGTCAAGCTGAAGTGGCTGGAGGAGACTGCGGAGCTACTGTTAGCGAATTTGTCTTTGTTCTTCGTTCCGGCTGGAGTTGGGGTGATGCTTTATATTGACCTGATCACTCTAGAGTGGTTGCCAATCTTTTTTGCGACGGTCATCAGTACCTTTGTGGTGATGGCGATCAGCGGCAAGGTTGCCGAATACCTGGAGAAAAAGGCGTTTGCGAATGACTGAACTACTGCAAACGCCCTTGTTCGGTATCACCCTGACATTCATGGTGTTCGTGGGGGCACAAAAAATCTACCAGCGCTTCAGATCTGTATTCCTGAACCCGGTGATGCTGGCAATTGCTAGCATCATCCTGATTCTTACTCTCGGCAAGATTCCCTATTCAAATTATGCCAAGGGTGGGGACATGATTCTGTTCCTACTCGGCCCCTCGGTGGTTGCTTTGGCGGTCCCGCTCTATAAGCGGCGGCAGGAGGTCGCGCAACGAAAAACACTGATTCTTACTGCAATCTTCATCGGTAGTTTCTCGTCAGTCGTCTCTGCCTGCGGCCTTGCCTGGGTGCTCGGCGGTAGCCGAGAGGTGATTTTCTCCCTCTCTGCAAAATCGGTTACCACTCCGATTGCAATCGGAATTGTAGAAAACCTGGGCGGCATTCCTTCACTGACCGCAGCTTTGGTCGTTCTGACCGGCTGCCTTGGTGCGATCTGTGGCCCGGAATTCTGCAACCGTATCGGGATTCGCTCACCTGTTGCCATTGGTTTGGCGATGGGAATTGCAGCGCATGGTATCGGTACTGCCCGTATGCTTGAGATCGATCGCATGGGTGGTGCGGTCGCTGGCCTGGCAATTGGCCTGAACGGGCTGCTGACAACATTCATGGTTCCACTACTAATGGAGATCGTTCATTTTTAACCACTTTGCACTGGTGCTGGAAAGAAAATTGACGGTTCTTATGAAAATCAGATCTGGATTTTATGGAGAAAATTCACAAACGATGTGACATTAACCACGGTCAGCCAGATTATAAGAATTGAGCAGGTCTCGACCAAAAAGGAGATTAACCTTGCGATCAAATCGCGCACTGAGGAAGGGAAACATGACAGGTATTCCGCCTAGAGACAATCACTAGAGGCCGTGTCAAAGGAGATTTGGTAGTCATAATCTTTTAGTGAAACGAAGCTTTTCTCTTGCGAATCTTATGCTTCAAAATTCTTCACTATCTAGCTCTTCTAGCCGGCAACTGAGTAGGTCGTGGCAGCAGATTCGAGACCGGAGGTCTGCCGCCAGGGGGACGCCCCATCCCCGGAGGTCTGCCACCAGGAGGAGGTCTGTAACCTGGAGGTCTGGAGTTCGGGTAGTCATGTCTATGATCGACATAAACAGGCCGATATCCCCAACCAGGATAAGGATCATTGTAGTCACGGTAAACGGTCGTAGAGTAAGAGCCACCTGGACCACCACAACCTGACATAAACAGGATAGTGAGGAGAGCAAAACCAATGAGTAGCAACCCGATACTTTTCGCCATGATTAATTCTCCTGCCCAGAGGTGGGTGCCGTCCACCGCTGGATGATCAGGAGAGCATTCGTCGAATCAGACAATAATGCTACTCTGCCACCGTCTTGTGTGGGCCGTGGGTCTACCAGCACCTTCCCGCCCAACTGCTTTGCACGTTCAGCTATTTCTTCTGTATCTGCAACCCGAACAACTGGCACCCAGCGCATCTCAAGCTCACTGTCGTCCACTGAGCGGATGCCGGCACGCCACTGCTCATCTTTGATCAGAATCAGGTAGTCGGCAGGCTCTCCTTCAAACTCATACCCGGCAAGTTTCTGGTAAAAGGCCAGCGATGCATTGGCTTGATTGCTCCATAGTTCATGCCAGAGCCATGCACCAAGAGCTGGTTCTTCATCCTCAGGATCACCGTCTTTGGCATACAGAAGCATCAGTTGGGCTCCTTGGGGGTCACGGACCAGGGAGCCTCTGCCGCGATTTACCAAATCAACAGGCCCTTCGTTGAGGACCCCCCCCTCTTCGATGATCAGGGCGGTGGCCTTGTCTATGTCGGCGACAGAAAGAGTACAAAGCCAACGCGATGCACTAGGGTTCTTGGCGTCTCCCTTGATATGCGCAATTCCAGCAATACTCTGACCATTGTTTTTAATCACCGTGTAATCCCCGGATGTCTCAAAAGTCCAGCCGAAAAGCTGTCCATAAAAATCTTTGGCAGCGGGAACATTGTCCGTGAGCAGGTCATTCCAAACAAACTTCCCTGGGTAATTTATCCCAGTGGGAGAATCGCTTACCGGCACAAGCACAAAGTCGGCAGTTTTGTTCCCCACTGTGCAACCGGAGAGCAAAAGCTGGATCAGAGCCAGTCCCAAGACGACGCAGTGCCCGAAGCCGGTTGAATGGATTCGTTTACAACAAAAAGCAACCGGTTTTTTATCTTGCGCTTTTCTCTCCGTCATAAACTTAAACTCCTTAACAAATAATGGCAGAGAACTTTATAGATTCAAGCCGTTCGGCCGTCGCCCTCGGCTTAAATGGTACATGTCGATCATGAGACCGCAAAGGCCAATGGTAAAGCGCTCATCGTTCGTCCCCCTTCTTCTGCCAGCCTAAATTCTCAAATGTGGACACTATAGAAAAGACGCGGCCAATTGTATCCGATAAAAGGGTGATTTCAAAGAAGAGGGGTCTTGTTTATCCTCCTACATTGTTTGGCGGG
>JAOUDB010000188.1 GCA_029859485.1 Desulfuromonadales bacterium
TTTGCTAGGGCCGGGTTTTCAACTGCCTGCATAGATGCAGCAGGGTCAATTGCGGCAATTTCAACACTTCCATCTTCGAACTCTTGAACAATAACATTACAAGGAAGCATTGTGCCAATATGTGGTTCAGCTTGCAAAGCCTGATACGCGTATGGTGGGTTGCAAGCACCAAGAATGTGATACTTTCTGAAATTTACATCAAGTTTTTTCTTTAAAGTTTCTTGAACGTTAATCTCAGTCAAAATACCGAACCCTTCTTTATTGAGCTTTTCCGTGACATTGGCAATCGCCTCATCAAACGACATAGAAACTGTTTTGGCAAAAGAATAACTCATATGAAATATCCTTTCTGTGATAGTTGTCAACGAACTACTTAATTCATCATCATCCAAAGGATACATTGCCTAGCCTTTATTGCAACCCCGGATTCAAGTTGTAAGTGCAACTCTAAACATTTGGTTTGAAGGATAAGCTGCGGTAGTCTCACGGCTTCTTTCACCGACCAAAGTTAGAGGAGCACGATGAAGAACTACACGCAGCTTACCCGAGAAGAAAGATATCAGATTTACGCCTTAAAAACAGCAGGACAATCGAAGGCGCAAATAGCTAAAGTCATCGGCCGGCATAAATCCACCATCGGCCGAGAGATGGCGCGAAATTGTGGATTGAGAGGCTGTCGCCCCAAGCAGGCTGACAGCCTTGCGGTCAATCGTCGTCAGGAAAAGCCTACTTGCCGCATCTCTTGCGAATCCTGGTCGCGTGTTGATCGGCTGCTTCGAGAATATTGGAGCCCCGAACAGATCAGCAGTTGGTTGCGACAAGAAGAAAAGATTCGTATCAGCCCGGAGTGGATTTATCAATACGTCCTCCGGGACAAGCAAGCCAGTGGCGACCTCTACAAGTACCTTCGCTGCCAAAAGCAACGGAAAAAACGCTACGGTAGGCCAGATCGTCGCGGCCAGATCAAGGGGCGCGTTTCGATCGACGAACGACCAGAAGTAGTCAATGAACGTAGTCGCATCGGCGACTGGGAAGCCGACACAGTCATTGGCAAACAAGGTGGCGACGTCTTGGTCACCCTCGTGGAGCGCAAAACCCGCTGGAGCATGATCGGCAAGGCTCCTAACCGGACGGCAAAGGAGGTTAGAGCCGTCATAGTGAAGCGACTGTTGCCGCTGGCCTCACACGTCCAAACGTTGACGTACGACAACGGGAAAGAGTTTGCATTGCACCAAGACATTGACAAAGAGCTTCAGTCAAATGGTTATTTTGCGCATCCCTATCATTCGTGGGAACGTGGTCTGAACGAGAATACCAACGGCCTTATTCGCCAATTCTTCCCAAAAAGGAAGGATCTCTCTGAAGTGACTGACGAAGAAATCCAGAGAGTGATGGACAAACTCAACAACCGTCCCAGAAAATGCCTTGGATTTAAAAACCCCAATCAGGTATTTTGGGGAATCAATCCACCGGTTGCACTTGCGAGTTGAATCCGCCAATGAATAGAGGCATCTCAGCGGAGAGAATCGGGCAATGTCGACACAAACCTTGGAAAGTAAATTCCTATCACTTTTGAGGACGTAATAATGTTTGAGATCGTAGAAAAAAAAATCAATGTCGAGCTTCCTCTCGGCCACCACTTGCACTGTATGATCTGCCAAATTCCCAATCACCTAGGCTTGGCTGATTCGAGGCAGAAGTGGGCTGAACTAAATTCGATTTTAGAATTGGTTGCGGCAGGTGAAGGTAACTTGAAGAAATGCCATTTTCTGGCTCTGCCTGAAGTCGCCGTTCCGGTTGACTGTGTCGATGATACGTTGAGTTTTATTAAAAATAAATTCCGGCCGAATTCGGTCATATTTTTTGGCGTCGATCATGTCCCGTTGATAAAGTATCGCGAGTTCCTGGAGCGTTACTCTGAGGACAACTCTGAAGTTCTCGCTTCGGTGATCAAAGATCTTAGTGACGGTGATATCGATAAGATTCCTACCAACTGGAGTATTACCGCGATAAAGGAAAAGGATGGCAGGTTCAGAGTTTTCATCCAGGCCAAAAGCCATCCCTTTGTCGGGGAAGAGCACCTCGATTCGCATCATGATTTGTATCGAGGTAAGGTTTTTCCGCTGTTCAACTGTCAGCCGAACTGTTTTAATTTTATGAGCCTGATCTGTCTGGATTATGCTTACCGCGATCTTTACCAGTCAAATATCAGCATAATTATCAACAAGGGCAATCAGTTGTTTTTCAACCGGCGACAACGGCTTGATCTGTTAATGGTCCTGGAGTGTAATCCAAAGCCGGAACATCAGGCTTTTCGTGACGTGGTTAACGGTTTTTATGGCGAATATTTGGCTTACACACCTGGAGTTAAAGATACCATCTCCGTTTTTTGCAATACCTCTGACGAGACGAGTGGCTTTCCCAGTAACGAAACATTGAGCTTTGGAAACTCGTCGGTAATCATACATAAAAGCCACAAAATGTCCCCGGAAAACAGCCCTGAGTATCGGGTTGACGATTTTGGCGGGTTGCCAGTCTGCCGGCTACGCTTCGAGACAGCAACCAGGTTGTATTATTTCAGCCTGCCGATGTTTCACGAGCTTGATCCCAGAACCACTCGAGTTCCATTGAAATTACATGCAATTTTCAAAAGGGTGAACAACGGTTGGCAACGATCCAAAGAAAAAGTCAGTAACTGCGCAAAATTAAATAATGAACCTGATGAGAATATTTCATCAAGTCCACCGGAGTAGATTGATTGTGTCAATGATTAGGTTTAGGTTTTGATGCTCATTTTTCCAGCACAGTTGTTCGGTCATATGTCTCATTTGTTGCTCCTCGATTTCAGGTGATTAAATAAGGCTTGTTTAAAAACAGAGGCCTGGTCGTGTTAAGCATTAAATGCCTTTCCATGCACTTCCCGCTAAACTTAACCAGGCCTCTGTTGAAGTTTTTTCCCCAGTCACATCAAGGCCCGCAACGATTTATACAAGGAGCGCAAGTGCTGTTCTTTCAGATCCGCCAACACTCTTTTGTCCATGTCAGACAAGTTTTTTTGGGCTTCTATTGAGTTAATTATTGCGTTACGGCACTCAGGCCGCATTTTCTTAATAGGTGGCTCAGCACTCTCTATCATTTGTCTATCCTTCCCTTGTTAGTTACTAACCACACGTCTGAGGTTGTGGAGAATCAGCAGCGTGGTCGTATAGAAATTGTTGAATGTCTTTTAAGTCGCGTTCCGATAAGTTCGTCCACGCATCGGCATCATGTTTTTGTTTGTCAAAAAGTCGATCCCACTGTTTCTGGGTTTTGGTCATTGGAGTCACTTCGCCGCCTTCACCGTTGTTGTCGTGGCAGGTTTTGCAACTTTTTTTGAACAAATGCTTCCCTTTGCGTGGGTTGCCGCCATCTGCTCCAAAGGCTGTGCTTGCGACAAATGCGACAAGGGTGATTATGAACAGTAACTTTTTCATAGTTTTATACTCCTTATTTTTGTTTGTAATTTATTCGCGTTCAGCTTGTTTATTGAAGAAGCTCATGTTTTATAACGGCACCCAATTGTGAACAGGGGACCGAATCTGGCCAAACCCTCGCACCAGTTATGTCACTTAATATCTCCATCTCTTCACTCGACAAGGTTCCAGACGTTGCGACTACCGGAATTTTTTGCGCAAGTTGAACACCTTCGAGTTGCATTGCCGTCCAACTCGTTGCAAGCCCGGGAGTTTCAAGATTAACCAGCACCATGTCAGGATTCACATCGCGGATAGCCTGGTAAGCGGTGTTGCCTTGGGTTGTTTGCAACACGTTTATTTTAGTATCGTGACCAAGGATGGCGTTTATCTCATGGATGGATGCATTCATTTCGCCGACAACAAGCAGATTCTTTTTCATTTTTATATCCTTCAAGTTTGGTTTTAAAAAATGTGCGGCGGCTAAGGAGGTAGTTTTATGCCACCGCACCAAGTTACTCTTTTATCTTGTTGAGGTTTCATCAGTTGGTTAGTCTGATTTCTGCCTCGATATCCGAGTAGTTAAAGGGTTTATTGAGAAATCGTTATTGCTCACTATAAGAGCGGATGCCGCGACAATATGACGTATGGCCTATTGATGGCTGTCCTCTTGTTTTTAGACTGAGTTTCTTCGCTTCTTCAATCATTTGTCGGTCATATTTAAGGTTCTTCGTTGAGGGCGACAGGTAGTAAAATTAGACGCTCCATTCGCCATGCCAATACTTGGCACCATCATCAATAACGTCATCGAGAATGTTAAGCCTAAAACAAATATCTGTGGATACATGGTTCGTTCTCCAAGAGGAGTGATTAGTCACTCAGTGTGTTGTTAAAAAAATATAGTTACTGACTTACTGATTCCCAAGTTGCGCTAAAAAATTGCTCAACTGCCTTGTCATCCAATCCAAGTTCTCCGTGGATTTGGTGTCTCACCAAAGTAAAAATACAATTCTCTGTGAGGGCCACAAGTAAAGTAAGTTCCATGTTCTTTATGACGCCTGATTCTTGCCCTTCAGTTAATAACTCCAAAAGAGGGTATACTTCGGAAATCTGTCCACGTTTATGGTCATCAATATCGCTCAATTTATTATTTAGGCCATAGGGTGAGTTTAAGTATTGATCAAAAAAAACATAATCTAGAGGATTATTGACCAGGAAGTTGAAAACGCTACGACACAACTTCATGTAGCGAGCTTTAATTGAGCCCTTTGGGACATAATCAAGGAGCACGTATTTCCTTACCAGGGCAACCCTTTCAGCATAGATTTCGTGAATCAGTTCATCCTTGCTTTTGAAATATCTGTAAATTGTACCCATTCCGACGTTAGCCTGTTTCGCAATTAAGGAGGTTGGGGCGTTGTAAAAACCTTCTTTAGCGATTATTTCCATGGCTGCCTGAACGACATCATCTCTTTTGTTTTTTGTTGGCATCTACCCCTCCGAGTGAGTGTTCACTCCTTTATAATTGTTTGCGGTTTCCCTGTCAACACTTTTTTTAAATTTTCAAAAAATGATTAACTTGCGATGTGGGCGCTCCTTAGAACGCCATTGGGTAGCTTCTCGGGGGGGGGTAACCTGAAAGTATTTAACGTTGTGTTTGGGAATCACCATAAGATGATCGCCAACCTCGAACATGAGTTTGTTGGCATCAAGTGCTTCTCTGATGTTTTTTGGAATGCATGGATTCAGCAAATGAGAGTGGCTCAGTATTGTCACTCAGACACAAAGTATCAGCTTCACTCGCCCTGGTGACCTTCAGCCTATTCGAATCCCGCGTGGGGGTTTATCTGTGAAGACCTCTTGTAGCTTAGCATTGGCATCCAATACGGTCTTGTCGATAGCTTCCACAATGTTCTTGGCCTGCTTTCTAGCGGCCGGGTCGTCCTGGGCATTGAAGGTCACAGTGAATGTAAGCTTGTAATCGTTCATATCTTAATTATCTCCGTGTTGTGTGCATCATTGTGCAAGAGGACTCTGGCTCAACTTTTGATGACCCATGCTAACATAAAAAAGGCCCCACGATTTCTCGAGGGGCCTTTCAATTTGGCTCCGCCTGCTGGGCTCGAACCAGCGACAAGCGGATTAACAGTCCGCTGCTCTACCAACTGAGCTAAGGCGGAA
>JAOUDB010000367.1 GCA_029859485.1 Desulfuromonadales bacterium
GGTTTAGCCTATAACAACCTGGCTTATGTCTTGGCGGAACAGGGTAAATGGAATGAAGCCTTGACCGCTGCACAACGTGCTGTAGATCTTAGTGGCCCATTTCAAGAGACATTTCGCCAAACATTAGATGAAATCAAAGGGATGGAAACGAATAAAGAGGAATAGGAGAAAGCCCAACGAAACCCTTGCACAAACTAAAGGGCACCTAGAGATGATCCAAGTGGCCAGTTCTTGTAAAGCACGACTTCTGAGAAGAAAAACAGCTTCTTATTGATAGAGGTATTCAATAAGCCCTTTTATACATCGAATGACGGCCACCTGGAAAGTGTGGCCATTTATGGTTTTTCAGGATTTTTTGAAATAACCATATGAGCCATTAGGTTAGATGATAGACTGCGGGCATGGCTACTAATACACATACCGTTTTAGCTTCAGTGCATCTGCTGAAATTACGTGTGTTTATTCTCTTCCCATTTTCTACAAGGTGTTGATCGAGGATGTTTCAAATGAAATTTTTTTTCGTTCTTGCAGTAACCCTCCAGTTTCTTTTGGTTTCGGTTCCCTGCTTTGCAGCAGATGAGGTATTCATAACGAATTTTCCGGAAAAACTGATAACCCAAGATATCAATTCAATACCAAATACTGCACTGAGAAAGATGGAGAATGTTGAAGTTGGAACGTTCACCAGTATGGAAGTTATCGATCTGTCGCCAAAATACCTGCTTGATACAGATGGATATACTAAAGCAAATGTCAGCTTGTTCGGATTTGCCAAAGCGAAGGATTTTGCCGATTGTCAAGTCGGCTTTGTCTTGCTTCCCAATGAAGACGCCATATGGAAAGCATGGCAAGTCGACCGGACAATGGTTTTATCGAAAGAACTCAAGACCCAAGTGACTGATAAAACCAAATACTTTCAGGGGCAGATAGAGATAGATATCCATTTCCCGAGTTATATGGTTGGCTTTTTCAATACCTGCGCGACCAATGTCGAAGTCAATATGTACTCTTATCTTAAATAAACCAGAGTTCAGTTCAAAAGTATCTCATTTCCTCGATCAATCAGACGCAAAAATGGCCCCTCCGAGAGGACGAGCCATTTTTATTTTGCAGGAGCTACAAGATATTCATGTTTCAGTCAATTTGCTGCATTCAGATAATGCAGCAGGATATATGAGAGGGTTCTCCCCTTGCCCCATGATCAGAACTAATGTAGATTGCCAACTGTCTTGAATTGCAGGGCTTATGATAAAAATGGGGCTTTAATGGTTGATAAGAAGTTACCTAGTGACCCAATAAATCCACGCGTTCTTTTTTTAAAAACCCTCGGGGCCGTTTTCCTCGCTGAGTTTTTTGTTATGTTTTTTATGTCTTTTTTGCCTGATCTCTCTCTTGGACTAGAGGCATTTCTTGATGCATTTGCTTTGTCTGTTCTCGTTGTACCTTTTCTCTACTTCTTCCTTCTTCAGCCCATCCAAAAAACTATAATAGATCGTGAGCGGACAGAAACTCAGCGTTCTGAACTTGAAAAAATGGACAAATTGAAGGGAGAGTTCATCTCCATTGCAGCTCACGAACTGCGAACCCCTGTCGCTACCATTATGGGGTATGCGGAAATACTTTCTGACCAAGAGATAATCGACACTTTCACTGAACAGCAAAAGAAAGACTTCCTCGGCACAATTACTGAAAATAGTGAACGGCTTGACAGAATTATCGATGATATACTCGATGCTAACCGAATTGAATCCGGCCAGAGAATTCCACTTTACAAAAAGCCCTTATCAATCAAGGCTCTCCTAGAGAAAGCCAATAACCGGCTAAGTTTAAAGTCAAACCATAATCTGATCTTGGAGGTCAGTCCCGAGGTCCCTGAAAGGATGGAGTTCGATGAGCATCGTATCGACCAAGTCATAGACAATCTGCTTGGCAACGCAATTAAATATTCCCCAAAACAGAGTCCAATTACTATAGTTGTTGAGGCTGATAGTCACCGATGCAGTGTCACAGTTACTGATCAAGGTATCGGCATGTCCAATGAACAGAAAGATCGAGTCTTTGATAAATTTTACAGAGCAGACACTTCAGACACAGCGGTTGCTGGGCTCGGCCTTGGGATGAGTATTGTCAAACAGATTATTGTTGACCATGGCGGAACGATTTCGATTGAGAGTAAGCTTGGTGAGGGAACCAGCGTTTGTTTTACTTTGCCGAAATAGCAAATAAAGCCCATGAACCGTCAACATAAAACGATTCTCGTAAACCACGACTTCTGAGAAGAAAACCGGCCTCTTATTGATAGAGGTATTCAGGAAGCTTATTAATCCACAAATAGAAGGCCACTTGGATCATCTCCAGGTGGCCTTTTAATCATCATGGTTATATTTGAATCTTCTGTTGCAGCTTATTATCGGACAGCATAAACTGAATATACGCTGGCTTTAAGCTGACGAACATCTGTTTTTTCGATCAAAAGGTTCCTAAATGTGTGATCCCTCTCTACTGCTGTTTGATTTAGGTGGTGTTTTAATTGAGAACTCTACTTTTAAGAGGCTCAATCATTTGATGGGAGAGCCGAAAGATTTCGTAGCTCTCAAACACCTCTGGTTGACATCTCCGTCTGTACGTCGTTTCGAGCTTGGAGATGGTTCACCTTACGAATTTGCAGTATCATTTATTGCTGAATGGGGTATCTGTCTTTCCCCTGAAGCCTTTCTGGAAGAGTTCTACTCCTGGCCGTCTGATTTTTACCCAGAAGCACGAAGCACACTTCATTCTTTACGCCAAAAGTACCATGTTGGGTGCTTGAGCAACTCCAATGTCTTGCACTGGGAAAAATTTGGTGGTTTCAAAGATGATTTCGATATTGCCATTTCCTCTCATCAACTTGGAGCGATTAAACCTGACAATGAAGCTTTTTTAAAAGCATTAGAAACTTGTTCCGCAAAACCTTCGCAGGTTTATTTCTTCGATGACTCTACCGCGAACATTTACGCTGCTAAGAGCCTTGGCATCAAGTCTTTTCACGTTGATGGATTTGATTCTCTTCTAAATGTTCTGCGTGAAGAAAAGATATTTCCTTAGTGACTTGAATCTCTTCCACTGGCGTCAATGAGTCAGAATACCTTTTTACTTTTATAGCTTCGTTGGCCGTCACCATTTCTCATATGTCACGATTAACAGTAACCCGAGAAGGGCTTCGGACAGCATTGTTATTTATATTGTCGCAACTCATTCTCACAAGTCCTTAGGACTTATAGGGCATTAATTTCAGCAGGATCCTCCCCGTACCCATCTTCGTCTGTACTGGGGAGCCATGTTGGACACGAGCATAAGCTTTTGATAAGGGGACGTTCTTTTTGAGCGTCCCCTTCTTCCTGAATCAATGAGTAGCCTTATCTCCCCAGATATATCTTAACCGCTGATCACGACCACAGTTCCATCGATACGCATTGTAGCGAATGGGGTTGTTCTTGTAATAATCCTGATGGTAGCTTTCGCTCCCCTTGATCGGGTAGAAGGTTGACGCATCCAGGATGGGCGTGACCACTTTTTGATCCGGGAACATTGCAACAACGCGTCTCTTCGATTCCTCGGCAATGGCCCTTTCTGTCTCATTGGCGACAAAAATGGCCGCCAGGTAACTGTGGCCTTTATCACAGAATTGTC
>JAOUDB010000036.1 GCA_029859485.1 Desulfuromonadales bacterium
GAGAGTTTGGGGACCTTTTTTCTCCTTGCATTGTCTTGAGGCCATTAGATTTGCAGAAAACCCAAAAAACGGGGACAGATCATCGATCTGTCCCCGTTTCTCATCTTTAGGTGTCACCAGTTATTGTCACCGGCAACCATTTAGCTTGAATTATTGCAGGTTAAACGCGGTGGCCGTCATGACCCCATCCCAGGTATAACCAGAGGCCGTCACATCGGTGGTCGTTGCTGTATAACTGCCAGGCGTCGTACCTCCCTGTCCTTTTCGATTGGGTGCCTGCGTTTGCCAGATCACCTCGGTAACACCATTGCCATCGCTTGGCCCGGTGGTTAAGGAGGCAGCCTGCGGGCCGGTGATGTCGATATTAACCGTCGCATTGGGAACAGGGAGTCCTGTCGCATCATCGAGGACGGTGGCGTGAATGGTTACTTCATCACCAACGGAAAAAGAGGAGGTGGTAACGAATGTGATTACTTGGTTCTTGCCCTTTCCGGTGGTTTCATATCGACCTGTGGCCAGGCTCGCCCCTACTTTGGCCTGGCCCAGATTATTCGGCACGGCACAGATGATGTTGCTGGCCGCGGATTCGCAACCAGGTGTATCAGTAGTAGCGGTGGTATAGGAAGTGACCTTGTAACAGTATTCGGAACCATTGGTCAGGCCGGGGTCTGTGTATGTGCTGGCCTGGCCTGCGTCGGCAACAGAGAGCGCCTTCCCGGCCTGGTCATAGTAGACATTATAGCCGTCGCCGGCGTCGTCGGGTGCTGGCGTCCAAGTCAAGCTGACTTCAGCGTTGCCTGGGGTGGCTGTGTCGAGGGTCGGAGTGGTGGACTGGCACTGCTGGGTGACATTGCCCCAGGTCGCCGTGGCCATCACGTGTGGCGCAGCCATGCCTTTTTCCAGCCATGCTTCGAGCATGTACTCGCCTTCCATACCCAGGAAAGCGTTGCCACCCTGAGCCGGGTCGCTACCATTGTTGGCCAAAGCGAGGAATTGAATGTACTCCCAACTGGTCGGTTGGTAAAGCAATTCAATCGTCGCGCTGCTGGCTCCCTGAGGTGGATTCAGGGATACGTTATCGAAGTAATCATAGGTTCCCGATGCACCGTTGTACTGGTCGGAAGGAACCGGCAAGGCGTTGCGTAACCGCGCAGTTTCGGCGTCCATCCCATATGGTGGGATGCGGTTGTCTTTGTGTACCACGTTATTGATTACGAAATGAAAGGTTTCGTATTGGGTCCCCGCCGGTTGACTTGCCAGCTCGCTGATTCTGTGGACGACAGCGCCGGTATAGCGGTCGTAGCTCAGGGCAAGGTCATTGGGATAAAGACCCGCAATCGCTGCAGCCCATTCTTGATCAATACCATAATGAGCTTCATAGATCTTGGTGTTCGGGTCGTCCAGGTTAAGTATCGACTCGACCTGTACCATCTGCCCGTTTAGAGGGTTTTGAACCATGACCGCGTCACCATTGCCATCAAAGAGCGGCCCATAAGCACCATCGGTGCGCAGCTTGGTTCCAGCACTGTTTTTCCAGGTAATTCTCAGCCACATACGCCGCCCCTCGGGGTAACCGGAAATCAGCTTGTGGCCGGTATGGTTAACCACCTTAACCGTGTGTGCGTTGTTATCGACCGTCAGCGATGCGGCCAGGTTCAGTTGCTGCTTAGCCCGTAGCGAACCGGCATCCAGGGCCGCCAACTGTACATTACTCAGGCCGCCGCCAAGACGTAGCTTGTCCTTGGTGTCGAGGTACTGGATTGCTTGCGGCATCCAGTAGTTGCCGCCAGTCATGTCATGCAGGGGCAGGTCGTCGCGGAACGGCGGGTTCTTGTTGCAACCCTGGCCGAAGACCGGGCGCATATGACAGGTCTGACAGCTGTAATATCGGGGATCTCCATCGGCGTAGTTTCCACTCTTGGTGCCGAAATCCGTCGCCGCATCATAGATTGCCTTGAGGGCCCCGCCCTGCAGATCAGCAGGCAGGTTGGGATAATCATCAACTAGGGTTTGGGAAACTAGACCAGCCTTATATTCGCTAAAGGTTCTTTCGACAACACCGTACTGGTAGGGCTTGTTGTTGAAGGCAGTTTTGTTCGAATAATCCTTGGGGCTTTCGTCCGTCGTAATATCCTGATGCAGGTTTCCTCTTTCTGTCTCAAGGAATTCCGGCTGGGCACCAAAATTATGGGCCAGATTACCGACCGCCGGGTTGGAGACATCGTGACAGCTCCCGCAAAAATCGACTGACCGGATAAAGTCGTTCTTCATGAACTGGTGTCGTGCTTCGGCATCACTGTAGGGGCCGAGCTTTTCTGACCCGCCCCAGATGGACGACATCCCGCTTCCGTAGAAGGGCTCGCCACTGAGCGGTTCGTTGGCTATAAAGGGATCGTTCATAACTCCCTGAAGGATCGGATCGGTATTGCTCGGATCGGTCATCTTGTGGCAGAAATCGCATTCCACTCCATCCGAATCTCCCGCCGCCAGACCAGAACCATCGGTCGGGGTGGAGCGGCCGGCCAGCCAGCCGGCTGTACTGTGACAGCGGATGCATAGATCGCCGGCTCCCTCAAAATCCTGTTCGGCGATTGCCAGAGTGGCCCAAAAAATCGGGTCACGGCCGGCGTTAGCCATCATGCTTCCTCGCCAGTTGAAAGCGGGTTCGGTCGCAGTATTGTAACCGCCATGACAATTGTCGCACTTATCTGGCGACTCAAGGTTACCGACATCCTGAGGTTGAGTACCCGGCTGATCAATAGTCGACGGTACAACGTCGGCGGTAAAGCCATAAGCGACAAAGCAACTGAGAAACAACAACGACAGCAAAAGAACCCTTCTCATCATTACACCTCCGAAAGTAACATTGCCGGGCGGTTTAAATAACCAACACCGAGATAATTTTGGGTGAAACAAAACCTGTTTAGCTCGACTTAAGTCACGCTGACGAACAGGAAGCGTCTCAAAACAGGAGAATAATACCCTTTATTAGAGAAGGCGTCATGGCAGCAATTGCTTATGTCTTGGCGATAATTGCTTTTAATCCCAAAAAGAGGAGACGGGAAGCTACAAGAAAGCACCTACTAGCAACAGAATCAGAACAGCCTTGCGCGATACTGGCTGGGTGTGCAGCCTTCGATATTTTTAAAATTTTTATTAAAGTTGCTTACATCCTGGAAACCGACCCGATGCGCGGCTGATAACACGGACAAATCTGCCCTCTTGAGCAGCTCCTTGGCTCTTTGTATGCGTACGAACTTTAGATAACGAACTGGACTCATGCCGGCCTCGCGTCTAAAGAGCCTGACAAAATGGTACTTGCTCATGCTGGCCAGTGAGGCCATCTGGTCCAGGCTGATCGCCTTCTGATAATTTGACTCGATGTGACAAACTACTTCCATGATAGCAGGCTGAAGGACGCCGACCTGGCAAAGAGCGCCGTTTCCAGACTGCTCGCTCTCGCCAACGCTGGGGACTCGAAGATGTTCTCGCACCTCACGTTTGGCTTTCAGCAGTTCCATGGTGGTACGGCGCACATTGAATACCGACAGAGGCTTTTGGAAAAAATCCCGGGCACCAAGTTTGAACGCCCGAAGGATAATGTCCTCTGAGCTCTGTCCAGTTACAAATAGAATGGGAACACTAGAGAACCGCGCCTTGAAATCTTCCAGCAGTCTCAGCCCCAGTCGGGGATCAAAGCCACAGTCGAGAATAATCAGGTCAATCTCTTGAAGCAGGACTGAGCAGAAGGCATGACCATAATGAACAACCTGGAGTTCCTCACTGGGCAAGGGAAAATTGCGGTAATATGAAACGTCTTCTGGTGCGCAAGCAATAATAATCGGGAATTTACGGATCATCTGGTAAGGCCTGTTTCCTGGTTGGGTAACACAATCTGTATTCTCAGAAAGCTACACAAATAAAGTGTTGCCAATTATACCCGGTCAGGATTAGAGGTCAAAGAAAAGGGGTTAAGGGACCACACCTTGTATTTTTTAGTCCTCAACGCTGAGCTCGAGAACCTGGAACAAGATGTTGATACCATCTCAGATTCAGTCTAACCTTAAGTCATGACATTTTTTTTACAATCTATTGACCTCCCCATGACGACGTGAAAACAGGCGAATGCTTTACTGTGTGTAGCAAAAGAGCCCGGCTTCGCCGCAGTTTTTGCTCACGGTACATGGGGTCGGAAATAAGTATCATCCATAGGCTTTTCGCCGCACCATCAGTCACATGGTGGCCAACCAAAAGGAGACCGAAATGAACATCGATTGGGCCTATCTAAGAAAAGGTTGAACGTCTTGTAAAAATGCTCAGGAGTTTCTTGAGACAAAGCAGGTGAGTACCAGTGAAGTTGTTGATGCGAGAAAAACCCGAATTGATGAGGAAACGGCCTGGACTTTACTGAAAACCGCAAAGTCAGTAACAGTCGCCAAGGGCAAGAAGGTGCAGACTTTTACAACGGGTTCTGAAGAGAAAGAGGCTCTCCTGCATCAGGCGATGGGCCCGAGTGGCAACTTGCGGGCTCCAGCCTACAGAATCAAGGATCAGTTCGTAATCGGTTTCAACGCCGACCTTTACGAAGACACCTTTAAGTAGCTTTGCCGCGGGAGAGGTAAAACGCTCTTGCAATCAGGGCCAGCAGAACAATAGCCGCAAAGGTATGCCAACCGCCGGCAGAGTGATCCTCTGCCGGTGCAACCCAGCGGCTGATATCGATACCTGCCCAGGCGTAGAATTCGTTAGTCAGCCAGCCGAGTAAAAGTGAGCAACAGGAAATCACGGCAAGATACACCATGGTTGCCTTTCTTCCCCAGAAACGTGCAACAACCGTCAAGGTGGCCGCGTTGGTCGCCGGCCCAGCCAGTAAGAAGACGAGAGCTGCCCCGGGCGACAGTCCTTTGAGAACCAGTGCTGCGGCAACCGGAGTCGAGGCACTGGCGCACATGTAAAGAGGGATACCCACCAGCAACATCAGCACGAGAGACGCGGCCTGATGCTCAAAGAGCAGGGCAAAGAAGTCGTCCGGCAAAAGCGTCGCAACCAAACCGGCAACCAGTACACCGATCAGTAACCACCCGCCGATATCTTTCAGTAATTCACCAAAGGCATAATGAACACCAGCAGCCATGCGTCTGGGCAAAGGTGCCTTTGCATGAGGTTCTGATTCACAACTGGAGCTCTGGCATCCGCAATCATTCTGCCCAACATCAAGTTCCGTTGTCTCTTCCGGCAATATATTGATCAGAATGCCGGTCAGGGTTCCGGTAATAAACGCAGCAATGGGGCGTATGACCGTCATCACCGGATCGAGCAGCGCCCAGGTGATGGCAATTGAATCAACGCCCGATTCCGGAGTTGACACCAGGAAAGCAGCCGAGGGCCCTCGCCCCGCTCCCTGTTTGCGTAAACCGATCGCGGCCGGGATCACACCGCAGGAGCAGAGTGGCAACGGAATGCCAAAGAGAGATGCCTTGATAACCGCCATGGTTGAACGACCACCCAGATGTCTGGCGACGGCATCTTCGGGCACGATGGCCTTGATTACGCCGGCGGCAAGAAAGCCGAAGATGACATAGGGGGCGGCGTCGGTGAAAATCCGCCAGGTCTCTATCAGCAGATGTTGGAAAAACTCTATCATTACCTAGCCTTCAGTTCTCATTTGCTGGAGTCTTGTTGCGCGCGATAAGAAATTTAGCAAAAACCAGTAATATGGGCCCGCCGTGCATAAACAGATCAAAGATATCCACAGGGCGAGTCAGCAGGCCATTGGCAAGCATACGTAATTTCTCAACCAGGTGGGGTTCAGGCTTGAAAGGCGTCAGGGCCAGAAGGATTGCCACCGGTAGCAGAAATGTCCAGGGTATGGCGTTGAAAAACTTTCTGATCATATTTTACCCTTCTCCTCTCCGGTTTTGTCGATTGCTATCATGCATGATTGAACAGTCCTGTCAAACAGGTTAAGCTGTGATATTGAATCACCCTTTAAGCCTCAACCCTATGAAAGGCACCTCACTATGAAAGTATATCTGATGCAGCATGCTCTTGCCTACTCTTCGGAAGAAGATCAGGAAAGACCACTCAGTCCGGCGGGTATTGATCAGGCAAAAGCTGCCGCAAAGGGTATCAAGCGTCTCGGCCTGACCTTTGACCTGATCGTGACCAGCCCCAAACGGCGCGCACACCAGACGGCAGCCCTGATTGCTGAGGGAGTGCGTTTCCCGCATAGTGACATCCTGACCACGGAGGCCGTGTTGCCGCAATGCCAACCGCAAGAGCTTCTCGATCTGCTGCAGAAAGAGTCGTCACTAAGCAGCGTCCTGGTCGTTGGTCACATGCCCCAGCTGGGGAGATTGAGTTCACAGCTATTACAGGGGGGAGAGATGCATTTCGAAAATGCTGGTCTGGCCTGCTTCGAGATCTCTTCCTCACACTCCGCCCGCCTGGAATTTTCATTGACCACACAACAGTTGGCCGCCTGATCGGGCCCCTTATGTCAGGAGATTTTCATCATGACCAAACGATCACTTTTTTTGCTATTCCTGTTTCTGGTCTTCACCGCCGGAAGCATGGCCTCGACCGTCTCTGCTGCAGGCAAAGGTTTCTATGACGGTGGACAGACCAAGTGGGAGTATCTTTTTGAAGAGGGTGTCATTAGTGAAGCCAGGTGGTATAGCGAGACCGGTGAATTGATCTCTCGAGAGACCTACGTTGCCGGACTAGCGAATAAAACGGAAGGGTATCGCCTCGACGGTTCCGTGGAGTGGCAGGTCAAACTCCTCGAAGAGGGGCGTCAGGAAGTCACCCGTTTTGACCTGAAAGGCCAAAAAATAGAGCTCTACCAGACCGTTGCAGGTCAGGTCGATGGTGTCTATACGACCTTCTACGGCACTGGTCAGGCAAAACAGATGGTCACCTATAGCCAGGGCGTTCTCAATGGCCCCGCAACAACATTCTTTCCCTCAGGCCAGGTGGAACATGAATTCTCTTACAGTAACGGCGAAGTGGATGGCCTCTACCACACCTATGCAGAAGATGGAAAACTTCTCTCTGAATACACTTTTTTAAATGGACAACTGCAATAATGTTATTAAGTTACAACAGCTTTCTACTGTTGCAAACGTCAATAGAATAACGTTTTGTTTTAATGATTATTGTTGTATAAAGGACGTTGCCTCAAAAATTTGAAGCAACGTCTTTGACGTTTTTTATGGTCTGGTTTCGATTGGTTTGTTGTTTTCGGCACATAATCAGGAGGTGACATGATGAATCTGCAAGGATTGAAGAGTCACGGCCGGCGAAGGGTTGTTCTGCCCCTGTTGCTGGTAATGCTTTGTGGAGCTCCGGCAGCGGCGTTTCAGTTTGACTTTGGCGAGGTGGAGGGTAGTCTCGACAGTACAATTTCCTACGGTATGAGCTGGCGGATGTCAGATCAGGACAAGGACATTATCGGCTTGGCCAATGGCGGGAGGGCTTATTCCGTTAACGGCGACGACGGCAACTTGAATTACGATAGAGATGACGCATTCAGCAGCCTTGCCAAGATCACCAGTGATCTGGATCTAAGGTATGACAATTTCGGCCTCTTTTTACGTGGTTCTGCCTTCTACGACTTCGAAAACTATGATGAAGATCGGGAAAGAACCCAACTGAGCGATGACGCTAAAGACCTGGTCGGTAGGGACGCAGAACTTCTTGACGCCTATATCTGGGGGAACTTCGAACTTGGTGATATGCCAGCTCAACTTCGCGTTGGTGACCAGGTTCTGAGTTGGGGTGAAAGTACTTTCATTCAGAATGGCATTAACATCATCAACCCCTTTGATGTTAGTAAACTGCGTGTTCCAGGCGCAGAACTCAAAGAGGGTCTTGTGCCGGTCGGTATGGTCTCGGCCTCAATCAGCCCGACAGAAAACCTGACTTTTGAAGGTTTTTACCAGTACGACTGGGAAAAGGTCGAGATTGACCCCACCGGTTTTTACTGGAGTAGCAACGACATTCCCGGTGAAAGTGGTGACAGGGTCCTGCTCGGTTTTGGTGACTGGTCTGACTTGGGAACAAGCTGGCAAGGCCTGGTTATACCCTCTGAAGTTACCGATGAGCGTTTCATGATGGTTCCTCGCGGTTCAGATGAAAAACCCTCGGACGATGGCCAGTTCGGTTTGGCCATGCGCGTTTACGCACCAGGTTTGAATGATACCGAGTTCGGTTTTTACTTTATAAATTATCACAGCCGCCTGCCAACCTTGAGCGGTGTCACCGGCACGGCAAACGGCTTTGCCAGTGCGGCGGGAGCGGCGACAACCTTTGCAAATCTTCAAGGTGGCAATACAGTCCCTGGAAGTATAGCGGAAGGGACAACTGCCGCTTTGAATACCTCAGCTGCACTAGGAGGGACCCTTGGTGTTGCTGAAGCCACGGGTGCGGCTGCGGGTGCTGCAAACGCCTTGACCGCTGTGCTGGCTGGAGACCCCCGGACGGGATTGCCCTCGGCCTATCTCATCAACGAGTATGCACAGACGGCGCAATACAAGGTTGAATACCCCGAGGACATAAAGGTTTTTGGGGTCAGCTTCAATACGGCACTGGACAGTATCGGCGCTTCCTTGCAGGGCGAGTACTCGTATCATAAGGACGCGCCATTACAGGTTGATGATGTTGAATTGTTGCTGGCCGCCCTGAGCCCTTTGGGAAATATTAATCCGTTGTTCCCCTTTTCAGACAATCAACTGACAAATGGTGAGAATCTAGGTCTTGACACTTATGTCCGTGGTTATGAAGAGAAGGATGTCTCTCAACTACAGGTGACCATGACTAAACTTTTCGGCCCGACCTTTGGTGCGGATCAGTTCGTAATGGTGGGTGAAGCGGGTGTGACCCATGTCCATGGTATGCCCAGCAAGAGCAATATGCGCTTTGAATCGGCGGGCACATACGTAACAGGTAATCCCGATCAGGCGGCTGCCGGAGGAGCACATGCGGGCAAGTCAGCTGAATCATCAGACGTCTTTGCAGATGCGACCTCATGGGGCTACCGCGCGGTTGCTAAGATGGATTTCAATAACGCGGTAGGTGCAATCACCCTCTCTCCCCGGATCGCTTGGTCACACGACGTCGATGGCAACACTCCGGGTCCGGGAGGCAGCTTCATTGAAGATCGCAAAGCGGTCACTTATGGTATTGGAGCGAGCTACCAGAGCACCTGGTCTGCAGACCTGAGCTATACTGAATATTTTGGTGCAAGTCGCTATAATTTGTTGAATGATCGCGATTTCGTTGCCCTCAATATCAAGTATTCCTTCTAATCCGAAGGAGGGAGAATTATGAAAAAAATAATTTGCAAATTATCGATATTTCTAATGGCCGGCCTGCTTTTGACCAGCCAGGGCTTTGCGGCCGTTTCAGCTGACGAAGCCTCTCGACTCGGCAAGGACCTCACTCCGATGGGCGGCGAAAAAGCCGGCAACGCTGATGGAACTATCCCGGCCTGGGACGGTGGCATCACCACCCCACCGGCCGGCTACGAGAAGGGCATGCATCATCCTGACCCTTATGCCGCCGACAAGATTCTCTTTACCGTTACAGCCGACAACATGGGTCAATACGCCGACAAGCTGACAGTCGGGCAACAAGCCATGCTCGAGGCTTACCCGTCGTACAAGATGAATGTCTACCCGACCCATCGCAGTGCAGCCATGCCACAACGCATCTACGATGCAACCAAAGCCGTAGCGGTAACAGCAACGCTGGCAGAGGGTGACAACGGTGTGAACGGAGCCATCAACGGAATTCCTTTCCCGATCCCGGAAAAAGGGGTCGAGGTCATCTGGAACCACATACTGCGCTGGCGCGGCAATGCATTCGATCGTGACTTTGGCCTTGCGCCGATGACCCGTGGTGGTGATTTCACCATGGTTGAGTTCAACGAGAAGGGTGATTTTCGTTACAGCCATGAAGGGATGACGGAAGAGAAGTTCAACAACACCATCGCCACCTTCAAACAGGAGATCTTTGCTCCGGCCCGTGTTGCCGGCCGGATCCTGCTGGTTCATGAGACACTTGATCAGAACAAGGAAAACCGTCGTGCCTGGCTCTACAACCCCGGTCAGCGGCGCGTACGTCGGGCTCCAAACGTTGCTTTCGATAACCCAAAAGAGGGCGGCGACGGCCTGACCACCAGCGACACGGTTGATATGTACAACGGCAGCCCCGAGCGCTATAGCTGGGAGCTGGTTGGCAAAAAAGAGATCTATGTTCCTTACAACAGCTACCTGTTGCACAGCGACAAACTCAAGTACAAGGACATCCTCACTCCCTTGCACCTGAATCCAGATTACCTGCGCTATGAACTTCATCGAGTCTGGGTGGTTGAGGCAACGCTTAAGGAAGGCACCAGTCATATCTACAAAAGGCGAACCTTCTATGTAGACGAAGACAGTTGGCAGATCTTGGCCATGGACCAGTATGACAGCCGCGATCAACTCTGGCGTGTTTCTGAAGGTCATTGCATCAACTACTACGAAGTACCGACCTTCTGGTCGACGGTTGAGACTCATTACGACCTGCAATCCGGACGTTATATTGCAATTAATCTCAACAATGAGCACTCCATGTACAATTTTGATGTAAAATTCAGTGGTAAGGAGTTTACAGCTTCAGCATTACGTCGTTCCGGCAAGCGCTAACAGCGTAAACCTTAACTGAAACGGCCGGGCTCAGGCCCGGCCGTTTTACTTTTTAGAATGGAAATTGCGTGAAAAAGCTTTTTTCAGCATTTTTGCATTTACGCCTCAGTTCAACCCTGATGACAGGATTGATTCTCCTCCTCACGTTTTGCCTGATTCCAAAGCCTGCCCTTGCTGTAAACAGTCAAATTCTGCCTCTGGCGGAGAAATCATTGCTGCTCGATGGACAGGTTATTGGAGACCGAATCATTGTCGTTGGAGAGCGTGGTCATATCCTGATCTCTGAAGATCATGGCGTTTCCTGGCAACAGCAGGAGGTGCCGACACAAGCGAATCTGACCAGTGTGTTCTTTGTTGACCCCGCCAACGGTTGGGCGGCAGGGCATGACAGCGTTATTTTACAAACCAGCGACGGTGGCCGCCACTGGCAGCAGGTCTATGCCGATCCCGAGGACGAACGACCGATTCTCGACCTCTGGTTCAGAGATATAACCCATGGTTACGCCGTGGGCGCTTATGGCCTTTTCCTGTTCACCGAGGATGGTGGCGGGAGTTGGCAGCCTTTCGATTTTAATCCGGCAACCCTTATGGCGAATGGCGATGGCGTCGGCGAAGACCGGGATGACGGTCTCGAAGAAGAGTCCTGGGGAATTGATTTTCATCTCAACCAGTTGGCGGCAACACCTAATGGCCGAATCCTGATCACTGCCGAAGCAGGCAACCTTTATCGCTCCGACGATGCCTGCCGCTCCTGGCTCAGCTTACCCTCGCCCTATGAAGGCTCATTTTACGGCAGCCTCCCTCTCTCGCAAACCAGCCTTCTGGCTTTTGGTCTGCGCGGGCATCTGTTTCGTTCAGAGGATACCGGCAACTCCTGGCTGCCGGTTGCTTCAGGGACCCAGGCCACACTCAATGACGGCATCCGTTTGCACGATGGTCGCATCGTCCTAGTCGGCTTGGCCGGCACGCTTCTGGTCAGCAACGATGAGGGCATCAGCTTTACCTTGCACTCCCAGTCCGATCGGACCGGTGTCGCAAAGGTTCTGCAGGCCAATGACAAAAGCCTGATTCTGATAGGTGAACAGGGTGTCAAACGCCTGAAACTCCTCTCTATAGAAGAGGAGGTCGGACAATGATTTCCAATCTCCTTGATCGAATGGAAAACCTAATATTCGGACTTCGTCCTCTGATCGTTGGCCTATTTGTCATAATCACACTGATCATGGGCTACGGTCTGACCAACCTGCACGTTGATGCCGGTTTCTCCAAACATTTGCCATTACAGCACGAATACATGCAGACGTTTATGGAGTATCGCAACGAGTTCGGCGGCGCCAACCGGGTTTTGGTTGCCCTTCGTGCCCGTGACGGCAACATGTTCAGCGCTGAATTTTTCAACGCCCTTAAAGAGGCCACCGACGAGGTCTTTTTCCTCGACGGTGTTGATCGTAGTCGGGTCAGTTCACTCTTTACACCGAACGTTCGCTTTACCGAGGTGGTTGAGGATGGTATCGCCGGTGGCAACGTGGTCCCGGCCGATTTCCAGCCCACGGCAGAGGGCCTTGAACAGGTCCGTAAAAATATTCTCAAGTCCGGCATTGTCGGTCGTTTGGTAGCGAATGATTTCTCGGCTGCAATCATCAGTGCCGAGTTGATCGAGTTCGACCCGCAGACGGGCAAGAAGGTCGACCTCATAGAGGTTGGTCATCAACTGGAATCCCTGCGGGGAAAAATCGAGAACGATCAGATCGAAGTTAATATCATCGGTTACGCAAAGGTCATCTCTGATATTGCCGACGGCGCCAAGCGCGTTGTGCTCTTCTTTGTCTTCGCCTTCTTCATCAGCGGTCTTCTGGTCTATCTTTTTACCCGCTCGCACCGGGTGACCGCGATGGCCCTGATCTGCTCGCTGATTGCCGTCATCTGGCAGCTTGG
>JAOUDB010000368.1 GCA_029859485.1 Desulfuromonadales bacterium
CATGCTCTGAATGCCTTCCTCCTTGCAGAGAATGAAGCCGGACGGACTCCAGTCCTGGTCATTGATGAAGCGCAGAACCTTTCAGGAGAGGTGTTGGAGCAGATCCGCCTGCTTTCGAATCTCGAGACTGAGGATGACAAGCTGATCCAGGTCATCCTTGTTGGACAGCCTGAACTACGCCACCATCTGAGCGATCACAGCCTGCGTCAGTTGAATCAGCGCATCGCCGTGCGTTACCAGCTGCGCCCACTCAATCGCGAAGAGACGGCTTCGTATATCCTGTATCGTCTCAATATTGCAGGTCGTCCTGATGGCAATCTGTTTTCTGCCGCAGCGTTGAAGAGGGTCTTTGCCTGCTCTGGCGGCATCCCCCGGCGGGTGAACCTGATCTGTGATCGTTCTCTGCTGACTGCCTATTCCGAAGAGCATGGCATCATATCTGCCCGTGATGTTAATCAGGCCGTTAAAGAACTGGCCGGAATGGGGGAGGGGGCTCAAAGTAACTTTGAGATGCCGTGGAAGGTCATTGTTTTTGCTGCTGCGGCCATGCTGGTTATGTTGGTTGTCTTTTTTCAGGTTTCTTCTTACGTCATCAATTCTGAAGAAGCTCTTGTGCAAGCCGAGCCCGCCCCGATCATTGAAAAGAATACTGCACAAAAGGCCGAGCCAGAGCCGGAAGTCTCCGAAGCCCCGGAAACTCCGTTTCAAACTCACCCCGATAGTTTGATCGCCTCCTGTAATGCTCTCCTCGCACTATGGGATATCTCTCCTCTAGCGAGTGGCGTTTCCTCAGAGGGGTTTGATTTCGACCAGCAATTCAGCCTGCGCGGCTTCCGGATTGCTCGCCTCGCCGGTGATTTCGAAACGCTGAGTAAATTCAACGTGCCTCTGCTTGTGCCGTTACCAGAAGAGAGAGGCGGTGGTTATCTTGCTGTCCTTGGCCAGACGTCAGTGGGATTGTGGTCGATTGCGCCTGCTTACCAGGGACGTGAGACTTTAAGCACCTCAGAGCTGAACAATCTTGGACTGCAGATGGCCTTGGTCCCCTGGATTGATTTTTCCTCGATAGGCTATGTGGCCGTTCCCGGTGTAAAGGGCGAGAATGTTCGCAGATTGCAATATTTGCTAGGACTGGCAGGTTGCTCGGGAGTCTCGACCAGTGGCCGTTTTGACCCTTCCAGTATCCAATGTGTCAAAGCTTTCCAGCGTCAGAATGGACTGATTGTCGATGGACTGGTTGGGCCACGCACCTTGATTCTTCTTTACCAGGTAGCTGGCACCTACAAGATGCCCCGTCTTTCCTGAGATTTGTGAGAAATAAAACTGATGAGTTCCATTCTTAAAGCGCTGCGGAAAATTGAAGAAGAAAAACGGGTTGCCAGTCATGCTGCACCGGACCTGAGGATGGACCAGGGTCTGGCTGAGGCTAAACCAAGACCGTTGCTGCCTTTAATTGCCGGTGTTGCACTTGGTTCTGTATGTGTCGGGTTCTTTTTTCTTTGGTCATCATCGGATTTTCCTGAAGTAGTTTCACCACCACAACCACAACCAGAGGCCCAGGTGGTTGTCGTTGGCAGTAACCAAGCAGAGCAATCTGTCATCGTCCTTGAAGAGAAGAGCCCGGTGACCCCTCTATCAGCTTCTCCTGCGCCTGCTGTGCGAGAGAAAACCCCTGAGAAAGTTGTAGTAACCAGCAAGATTCCAGAAATCATATTGCCTGCGGAGCCCATGCCTGCGGTTTTTACCACGCCTGAACCGATAAAAACCTTAGAGCCTCCTATTGCGTTTGAAGCACAAGCCAAGACTCCAAAGGTTGTTAAAGAAGCACCCAAAGAGAGTACGACCACCACCAGGGCTTCAACAAAGCCTGAGTCGCTAGCAGTGAAAGCTCGCCCCTTACCCGTTGGTACGTCAATCAAAGTCACAGAGGTTTTCTACCAGGATGATCCTGCCAACAGCATGGCTGTCGTTAACGATCTGCCGGTGATGATCGGTACTTTTGTGGACTCTGCTGTCGTGCTGGAAATTCGCTCGGACAAGGTGGTCTTTAAAATTGGCGACGACTCCTACGATGTCCCTGTAACACCCCCAAAGTAACTTCTAGCAGCCTGTCGGACTACCCATGAACTGGCTGCAATTTCGTATTATCCCAACTTTCCATAGCGTCGAATAGTCTCCATCTGACTGTAGAATATTCTACTTTTCCCCTGTGTTGACTTTCTCTCCAGTTGCAAATGTGTCGTAGTATTGAATACTTGCCGATGTGGCACGCAATATGAAACATTGTTATATGAACTTTTTTATTAAGGAATTATTTATGCTTCGGAAAAGAATATTGGTTAAGAGCGTTTTGGCTAACTTGGCATTTTTTGTCGGGTTTTTTTTGTCTTTCAGCTCTTTACATGCGGCAACTCTTGATCAGTTGGTTCTGGATGCTTTGACTAATAATCCTGACCTGGCGGCAGCAAAAGCGCGTTGGCAGCAAGCCTCACACAAGGCTCCACAGGTAGGAAGCCTGATGGATCCGGTTCTTTCTTTTGCCTTTTCCAACTATCCTCATGACGACCTATCTAGTGATACTGCCCCAATGACCGGCAACGAAGTGAAGTTGGCACAGGCTTTTCCCTTCCCCGGCAAGCTGGATGGTCGCTCTGCCATAGCCAATGAACAGGCCAACTGGTTCGAGTCTGTTTATCGCGATCAACATTTTCAGATTGCGCGCATGGTCAAGGACGCCTGGTACCGCCTCTACCTTAAAGGCCGCATAATAGCCGTCACTGAGCGCAATTTGGCCCTGATCGACGATATTATTCGTTTGACCGAAGTTCGCTATGAGACAGGTTCCGGTTTACAGCAGGATGTTCTCAAGGCACAGGTGCAAAGATCCAAACTTATGGAGCAGTTGATGTCTTTACGTCAGCAGCAGATAGCAGTGCAATCTGAGCTGAACAGTCTTCTAAACAGACCTTCTGATAGCACTTTTGACGTCCCGGAAGAGCTCGAATTGGTAGACACTGACGTCAGCCTTGATGCCTTGCAGGCAGCCGGCGAAGAAAATCGTCCTATGACGACTGCTTACCAGTCTTTGCTCAAGCGCTATCGGCAGCAGGGCAAACTGGCAAAACTTAACGATTACCCCGACATGACCCTTTGGACAAGCTGGCGCTTCCGTGATGACGACTTGCCTGATGGAGGCACCGACTTTGTCAGCGCTGGGATCAGCGTGACACTGCCTGTTTACCGTGAAAAAAGACGCGCCGAAAAAGCTGAAGCGCTTGCAGGTTTGAGAATGGCCGAAAAACAGGCCGAGTCTTTCCAGAATAGTGTTGAGGAAAAAATCCGCACGGCCTACAGCCGCATGGAAGAAACACAACAACAGACCAAGCTCTACAGTGAAGGGATTATTCCGCAGACTAGTCAGAGTTTGCAGTCGGCCTTGAGCTCTTACCAGGTTGGCAGGGTGCCTTTTGTTAGCTTGCTTGGCGCCTTGATGACGACCTATCAGGCAGAAATGGAATATTATCGCGTGAGCACCGAATATATGCGCAGTCTGGCCTGGCTGGAAGCAGAGACGACCTTGCCGTTAATCGGTCCGCCATCGCAAGATGTTGACCTACAGACATCTGACTTCAGCAAATAATC
>JAOUDB010000369.1 GCA_029859485.1 Desulfuromonadales bacterium
GCCCTTTAATGGCCGCTGCCAGTACCTGTACGACCTGTTTTATTTCATCAACGTTCATGTGTTTGCCTTGTCCAGCTGCATGAGGGCCTGCGCTGCTGCCCGAGCGACAGTCGTGGCCTTGTCATTCGTCGCTTCTTCCAGAGCTGCACGTGTACTCTCTTCTGCTATGTCACCGAGCGCTGCTGCCGCCGCAACACGTAATTCATCGTTCAGCTGTTTGTGCAGCCAACGTCTTTTTGCGATGATCTTCAATAGCTCTGGTATGGCTGCGGGATCGCGAATCTCACCGAGAGCGCGAATGGTGTCTTTTTTGAGGTCAATGCCCCTTTGGCTCCAGCCCTTTTGTTTTAACATCGACAAAAGGGTTGGCGAAGCAACTGTCGCGCGCATGGCACCGAGCGAAAGGATGGCCTGGCGACGGAGGTCTTGATCGTCTGAGGCCGCGGTCTGCAGCAGGATATTAATGGCGCGTTTGCCGCCAATTCTGGTCAGGGCGCGAACGGTCTCCCTGCGTACGCGGACGTCATCATGTTGCAACAGCAGGGTGAGTTCCGCCAACGAGTCCTGGCTGCGAATGTCGCCGAGGAGAGCGACCGCATTACGCACCACGAACCAGCGATCATCGCTGAGATATTCATTGATGAAAGGTAGTGAGGCCGGGCCGCTGCGAACCAGGACCTCGTGAAGTATCTTGCGTTTTGTTGCGGAGCTCTCGTCAGCCAGAATCTTCAGCAGGCGGTTTGTGATTTTACTACCCATGAAGGCCAGTATCTGAATGAGGGTGTTGCGGGTTTTCTGCTCGGTCTTTTCTTCAGTCAGGTATGCAACTAGGTAATCGGTTGTTGTGTCGGTGGATAGTTGACCAAGACCCAGTCGGGCATTTTGTCTGCGCTCCTCGGAATATTGTTTACCTGTAGCGCTCCGGCATAAGAGGAGAAAAGCCCGCATGACCAGTGGACGCTGCTCGTCGTTCAGTTGTAGCCTCAGCAGAGGGACCAGTTCCTGTAGGGCCTTCTGAAAACGGGCGTCATTGTTTTCCTGCTCCATCCTGGCCAGAAGTGTCTCCAGGGCCAGGGCGCCAGACTGGGCTTGACTTTCATCCACGTCCTCTCCACCTGCGAGTACTGCGGCGGGGTCGAATTCCGGGTCTTCCGGGAGCGATTCAATCTCTTTCCGACGCTCCAGAATATCATCCAGATCGCGGATGTTGGTCCAGATCGTAGTCAGTCGGGCTTTTTCAAGAATCGCTTGGAGGCCGCCCTGCTTTTGGAGTGTTTGAGGGTCGAGCAGCAGGTAGTGGACAAAGTGATGCAGGTCACTACTATTGAGATCGGCCAAAAAAGTCAGGTGCTGAATTCTCCGGGCGAAGCAGAATGTTGCAAGTTGAGTAATGACCTGGTTGCTTTTGGCGACCGGGCTGTCATCAAAAAGAAAGCCCTCTTTGCGGATTGTCACGGAAAGGTGGTTGCCTCCACCAAGGATCGGTTCAAAACTACGCAGACTCTCCTTTGCCGCGGCCTGCAAGGCCGGGTGCTTCGCAGGGTAGTACCTGACGGATTTGATCTGTTTGACCACACCGGTGAGGGCGGTCGCGATCAGTTTGTGGAGTTCACTGCCATTTTGCATCTTCAGGGTTCCGGTATCGATCCTTCAGGCTGGTTGGGTGAGGGTCACAAAACTTCAGTGCATTCTAAATGATTTTAATCGCTTTGACCAGTCCCGAGGCTATTGTTGACGACACTTTCTTGTCCTGATGTTTCACGAGTATGTCTCATTGATTTTTTTTGCAAAGTCCTGCCGAGAGATGTCATGATATCCTGTCTCTACTCAAGAATGATTATTCCGTACAGCTTTGAGGAAAGGTCGCATCATGATTCTCGGTCTCACCGGTGGGATTGCTTCGGGGAAAAGCTTTGTTGCTGATTCGTTTGTTGAGTGCGGCGCTATCCTGGTGAGTGCTGATCTCCTCGCCAGGGAAGTTGTAAATCAAGGGAGCCCGACGTTGGCCAAATTGGTGGATGCCTTTGGGGTGGAGATCCTGACGGCAGGGGGAAGTCTGAACCGTGAGGTGATGGCGCAAAAAATTTTTTCCGATCCGTTAGCCAGGCATCGGCTTGAACTCATTACTCATCCTGCAATTGCCCATCTTGCTGAATGTCGCTTGATGGCTCTGAAAAATTTACCCCATGATCTGATCGTCTACGAGGCGCCACTATTGTTTGAAGCTGGCGCCGAGAGCCGGGTTGACCAGGTTCTGGTTGTGGTGATTGATCCTGCTTTGCAGCTGGAACGTCTCTTGACGAGGGATGAAATAAGCGAAGCGGAGGCCAAGCAGAGGATTGCTGCCCAATGGCCTCAGGCAGATAAGGTGCAGAAAGCAGACTTCGTGATAGACAATTCGGGCTCGTTAGAACAAACACGTCATGCGGTGACTTCTCTGTATCACTATCTTGTCGAGACGGTGTGCTCCGGGCCTTCGAGGCCCTGAATAAACTCGATTGCTTGGGTAAACATCTTTACGCGATATGGATTCTCCTCACGGGTTAACACATGAGGGACGTCGGCGCCGTAACACCGGTAGTCTTTAATCTCACTCGCCATCCTGTCTATCAATTCACGACCGCTTTCAATATCGACAGTTTGATCCCCTTCACCGTTGAATGCCAGTACCGGGCAGGTTATAAGAGGCAGCTGGCTTCGGACTCTTTTAATCAGTCGGTTGATCTGGTGGATGCCGGCGAGCGGTCTGCGCCGATAGTAGTGCTTCTGCGAATTGTCAGCTTCTGGTTTTACCTGATAGGGCCGAAACCATTTTAGCCATCCGGCATAAGGCGCCAGCCAGTGTTGGATCCGCAGGTAGGGAGAGAAGAGAACCAAGCCGCTCATCGGGTTTGTTCTTGCCGCCGCCAAGAGTAATAGACAGCCTGTACTCATACCTATACCGTAAATTGATGAATAGTCTTTGCAGAGGATGGTGTAGCCCACCTGAACGGCATCGTCCCACTCTTCCCAACGTTTTTTGGCAAGGTCTTCCGGTGAAGTGCCGTGCCCTGGCAAGCGAATGGCGAGACTGGCAATGCCGGCAATGGCCAACGCTTTACCAAGCAGGCGCATTTCCCAAGGCGTCCCTGTAAAACCATGGACCAGCAGTGCCGCACTGGTCGCTCCAGGTGGCCGAAGCATGAAGGGGAGGTCGTTCGGCTCAGACACCCCTTCCTCTTGCGCGAGTTGACGCAGTGTCTGACAGTCTTTATTCCTCTCGGAATGATCGAACGGGTCTGTTTCCACTGTCGTTTATGCCTTTTAAGTGTCTTGAATTATTAGTGAATGTCCATTCTCATCATAGCATTTAAGCTGTGCGTGTCAATGTTACTCCCTGCTTGCTGATGAGGGTTGTATGGGCGGATACTTTATACAGAAAAGGCCCTGCACTCGATAAGTGCAGGGCCTTTGGCATTGAGTTCTGAGAACCTTTTACTTGTGATAGCCGAGCCGGGTCGAAAGCTCTTCGGAAGCCTCCAGAACCAGTGGTACCAACTCCTTCTTGATGCGTTCTTCCCCGAGGCGCATGTTTGGTCCGGAGATGCTGATCGAGCCGACGATCCGCCGGGTGTAGTCACGAATT
>JAOUDB010000370.1 GCA_029859485.1 Desulfuromonadales bacterium
ATCGCGGTCAGAAAGACCGGAATCGAAACCCCGACAATGCTGCTTCCCATCAGGGCACGCGAGAACAGGCTGTCCGGCTTGATCGCCGAGAACACCCCCAGCGGAACGGAAAAAAACAAGATAATCAAACTGCTGACCAATACCAACTCGAGCGTCGCAGGCGCCTTCTCCAGAATAACCTCGGTAGCCGGTCGCTTGTAGAAGAAGGAGGTGCCCAGATCCCCCTGTATAGCGTCACCGAAAAAACGGCCATACTGGACAAACCAAGGGTCATTGAGACCCAGTTTCTCTCTGAACTCATCGCGTTCTTCTTCGGAAACTGAAATCCCGGTCAGTTCGCGCACCGGGTCACCCACACTTTGCTTGATTGCAAAGCCGATGACGCTGATAATGAAGATGACGATCAGTGCCTGGAACAGTCGGCGGATCATGAAAGCTATCATCTTTTATCTCCAAAACACCTCAAGGGGGAGCACCTGCGGGTACTCCCCCTTGAGAGTGACTCTTCATACCTCAACTTACTTGATGACCAGGTCACCAAAGTAGGGGAAATTCATCACGTTGACAATCGCTTCTATGCCAAGATTGTTCTTACCTGCCCAGGAAAGGTCCTGCCAGTGCAACGGCACAAAAGCGGCCTCATCGTAAGCAATTTTTTCCATCTTCTGCAACATAGCGGTCCGCTTGACCTCATCGGTCTCGGCCTGTACCTTAAGTGCCAGACTATCAACCTCTTGATTGCAGTAATTGCCTGAGTTGTATTGCCCGTAACCGGTCTCCTTGTTCGGACACATGAGCAGGAACTCGAAGAAGTTGCCAGTATCTTCGGTATCTGAATGCCAACCGATCATCTGGATGTCTGCGACCTGCAGGTCGAACTGATCCCAGTACTGGGCTTTCGGCATAGTCTTCAGATTAACCTTGATGCCGATCTTGCCGAGCATTGAAGCCGCCGCCTCGGCAATCTTCTCGTCGTTTACATAACGGTTGTTCGGCGCCACCATACTAACTTCAAAACCATTTTCGTAACCAGCCTCTTTCATCAATTGCTTGGCTTTTTTTAGATCGTAGCGCGGAGTCAGGTCCGGATTATGTCCAGCATACCCCTTCGGGCTGTTCTGAGCGCCAACGGTCGCCCGACCCTTCATCAGTTTTTCGGCGATGCCTGCGTTATTGATGGCATAGACGATTGCTTGACGAACCTTGGGATTCTTGAAAGCTTCAACACGGTTCTGGTTGAGTTGCAGAGTGATAATTCGTGTACCGCTCATGGTCACTAATTTCACACTGTCTGATTTTTCAATCCTGTCCATATCCTGAGGTGGAACCGGCATGATAAAGTCGACGTCACCGGAAAGCAGTGCCGCAACACGGGTCGCATCATTCTTGATCGGAGTCAGAATGATCTTATCTACGTTGCCGGGAGACTGCTTGTCCCAGTATCCGGGGAAGGCCTCGAAGACCACTTTGACGCCCTGCTGACGTTCAGAGACCATATATTTGCCGGTTCCTGAGAGGTTATCGTTGGCAAAAGAATAGCCCGTTTTGTTTATGGCCGCCTTATCCATCCCCTTGTCGTCCTTGCCCGAGTAAAATTTGCTATCCATTGGAAAGATGTAGGTAGCGGTGCTAACTAACAGTGGATAAGGAACCTTGGTGACGATATCAACAGTGTACTTGTCAACCTTGAGCGGTGAATTGAACTGCTCAAAGATACCTTTGAAATCAACAGATTCTTTCAGGCGATTGACGGTCCATACAACATCATCGGCAGTCAACTCATTGCCACTGTGAAATTTGACACCCTTCTTCAGGTGGAAACGCACGGTCTTGTCATCGAGACGCTCCCATTTATCAGCAAGGCGACCCTCGATGGTTGTCTCCTTGGTCCAGCGCACCAATGGATCGAAAACCATATGAGAGTACTGAAGCATTCCCCCGGAAAGTTGCATATGAGGATCAAGAGAGACCGGGTCGGCATCCATGGCCAGTTTCAAAGTCTTCGCCTGAGCCAGACCGCTCAGTGCAAGGACCAACAACAATGTGAGCATAAAATGCTTTTTCATTCAAATTGCCTCCTGAGATTAATTGAGACCTACATTAATGTGAGCAAAGCCAATGACACCGGGAACAAGCCCCTGCAGCCAGCGGCTAAGCATGAATGGGACCTAATCACTTCTACAATATGGTATGGCCTTTGTCAAACCCGGGAGGGCTCATCCAGGCACGGCTCCTGGCGAACCACGGCTGCTACAGAAGCCGACTTACTCAACCATGAAAAAAATGATAAACCTCTTCGACAGTCCGTACCGGCAAACCCGGCATCGCTCTTAACTCTTCCAGGCTGGCAGCCTTGATCTTCTTCAGACTGCCGAAATGCTTCAATAGAGCCTTTTGTCGTTTTTCTCCGATCCCCGGGATCTCTGACAACACAGATTGAAGTTGCGCTTTACCACGCACCTTGCGGTGATGAGTGATGGCAAAGCGGTGCGCCTCGTCACGCAACCTTTCCAGCAGGAACAAAGCCGCAGAGCCGCCGCGCAAGATGACGGGATTTTTGCGCCCCGGCAGGAAAAACCTCTCTTCACTACGTTCTACGACACGCCCGCGAACATTCGCTTTAACACGACTCTTGGCAATTCCGGCGATATCGATAATATCGAACAAGCCAAGCTCCTCGAGCACCATTGCCAGGACTCCCAGTTGCCCTTTACCGCCATCAATCAGGATAAAATCAGGGAGCTTCTGCTCTTCGATACCTCGCTGTAATCTCCTGAGCAATACTTCTCTTAAGGCCGCATAGTCGTCAGTCCCTTCCACGCTCTTCACCTTGTAGTGTCTGTACTCTCCCGTAACAGGTTCACCGTCCACGACCACCGCCATACTGGCGACGGTAGCATGACCCTGAATCGTTGAGATATCAAAGCACTCGATGCGCTGCGGCATTCTCTGAAGTTGCAGGCGCCGCATGACCTCTTCGAGGACTCTACGTCGTGCTTCCTCTCGACTCCCCCGCTCCTGCCAAGACTCTTTGGCGTTACGGTTCGCCAATTCAACCAGGTGACGCCGCTCGCCCCGCTGCGGCGTCACAACCTGGACCTTGCGGCTACGGCGTTCTGTGAGCCATTCCGACAAGGCGTCGCCCCCTTCAATATCCAGCGGCAAGACGACTTCATCAGGAACAGGCACATCGCGCCCGTAGAACTGGGAGAGGAACTCAGCCAGCAGCGCATCTTCATCCAACTGCCAGTTGAGGTTGTAATTGCGCTTGGCGGTCAGTTTGCCTTGACGATAAAAGAGAACAACAACTTCTACTTCGCCACCCTGCCGAAAAATGCCGACCACATCCTGGTCTATGGCTCCGTAACGGACAGACTTCTGCTGTTCAACCGTTCTATCGATCGCCCTGATCTGGTCACGCAATGAAGCCGCTTCCTCGTAACGTTGCTCGCTCGCGGCAAGAGACATGCGCTGGCATAACAGCTCAACGACTTCTCCCTGGCGACCCTCAAGAAGAGCCAGGACACCAGCAACGAGCTTTCCATAGGCAGAAGAAGAGATATGACCATGACAGGGTGCGCTGCACTGACCGATCTGATGAAAGAGACAAGGCCGGCCGCGCTG
>JAOUDB010000037.1 GCA_029859485.1 Desulfuromonadales bacterium
AAACATTCCCCACGGAAGATGAACAGCAGGAATTTTATCATCACGTCCTGGAGGCGTATACCGGAAAGCCAGTGACCATCCGCACCCTTGATATCGGTGGCGATAAAGCACTGCCATATTATCGTTTCAGTGAAGAGAACCCCTGCCTCGGATGGCGCGGGATCCGCTTTTCCCTCGATAACCGGCCAATCTTTATGACTCAGGTTCGCGCCATGTTGCGTGCTTCGGAAAAGCTCAATAATCTGAAAATTCTACTGCCGATGGTCAGCCGGGTGGATGAACTTGATGCCTTCAATGCTCTGCTCGACGAAGCCTGTGCGCAGTTGCATGCCGAAGGGTACCGGATTGAAAGGCCGCAGGTCGGAATCATGGTCGAAGTCCCTGCGGCGGTCAACCTGCTGCCGTTTTTCGCCCGGCGCATCAATTTTGTTTCAATTGGATCTAACGACCTCACCCAGTACCTCCTGGCACTGGATCGGAATAACCCGCGGGTGTCGCGGCTTTTCGACAACCTACACCCGGCGGTCTTGCAGGAAATTCATCGAATCGTGCAACTCTGTCGACAGCTCGACCTTCCGGTCAGTCTTTGTGGTGAAATGGCCGCTGATCCTCTGGCGGTTGTTTTGCTTCTCGGAATGCGAATTGAAACGTTGAGCATGAACGCCAGAAGCCTGGCCAAAATCAAATGGTTGATCAGAACACTTCCGGTTCAAGTTGCTGAAAAGGCTCTTCAGAAGGCGCTTTGTATGGAACACGAAAATGAAATTAGGGAGCTAACCAGGCACGTTCTGATTCAGCACGGGCTTGGCGAGTTGGTCGGTTGAGAGAAGAGAAAAAACTGACTTCTGTGTTTTTTGTGATTTATGGAGATGCTGGCAACGAGGCGATGCAGGAGGATTTTCTCGTTTATCACGACTTCTAAGAAGAAAACCGGCTTCTTATTGATAGACATTTAGGACGCTCTTTAATCCACAAAACGATGGCCACCAGGGGTTAGTCCCTTAGTGGCCATTTATTATTTATCAGGATTTATAGGAATCACCCAGATTGGCAGGATTTGACTTTAGCTACTGACATAACTTCCAAGACACATTGTGGTTTGACCACTGCCGACAATGGGCGTATATTAGCGACGTCTTATGTTGCTTGGAGATAAGAATCAGGGGAAGTTACGAACATTAACTACACGCTATTCGTACAACTGTGGGTGGCTTTTCGTGTTTTGACTTACTTACTTTTGGAGAAGCTTGCGGAAGTAGAATCAACTCCCCTTGAAAATGCATAATGATCTAGTTGTATAAATCCATATTTATTCGATTCCACCATATACAGGGAGGCTAACATGAGCTTTTCACTCTTTTCTGCCCGCTGGAATCCCTATTTTGCTGGCGCCCTAGTCGGAATTCTTGCTGTTTTGTCTGTGGTCGTCACAACGTTGATCATTGACAAGCCGAAATATCTCGGGGCATCCACCACCTTCGTCCGGGCCAGCGGTCTGGCCGAACAGTTGGTTGCCCCTGAGCATGTCGCCGAGAACGCTTATTTTCAGAAAACCAAAGTCAAAATTGACTGGCAGATGATGTTTGTGGTCGGCATTTTCGGTGGCGCACTCCTGGCTTCAAAGCTCGGTCAGTCGGCCAAGTTTGAAACCGTGCCACCGATCTGGGAGAAACGTTTTGGCCGTAACCCGACCGTACGTGCCATCGGTGCCTTTATCGGCGGTGCAATCCTGTTGTTTGGAGCCCGACTGGCAAGCGGATGTCCTAGCGGCCATGGTCTGTCAGGCAACATGCAGTTGGCCGTAAGCGGCCTGATTGCATTGGTCTTTTTCATGGTGAGCGGCATTTTTACGGCCCGCCTTATCTACGGAAAAGGAGGCCACTAATGGAACAAGTAATCGGATTGGTGACCGGACTTTTATTTGGCTTTTTGCTGCAAAAAGGTGAGGTCCTGCGCTTTGAACGTCAGGTCGGCTTCATGCTCCTCAAGGACATGACCATCATTAAATTCATGATGACTGCGGTCTTGGTCGGCATGGTTGGCATCTATGCCTGTCATACGATCGGCCTTATCAGCCTGAGTATCAAGGCGACTAATCTCGCCGCTATCGCGGTTGGTGGGCTACTCTTCGGCATCGGCTGGGCGATTGCCGGCTATT
Source organism: Desulfuromonadales bacterium (assembly GCA_029859485.1). Taxonomy (GTDB): domain Bacteria; phylum Desulfobacterota; class Desulfuromonadia; order Desulfuromonadales; family BM103; genus M0040. The sequence continues at coordinate 2,159 of JAOUDB010000037.1, forward strand.
GCCCCGGCACTTCGGTCGGCGCTCTGGCGGAAGGGCGGATTCACGCCCTCTGGGCCATCCTCGGCATGCTGGCCGGTGCAGCTCTCTACGCAGAGGCTTACCCGCTGATGAAAAATACCGTGTTGACTTGGGGCAACTTCGGTGCGATTACCTTGCCACAGGTGTTAGGGCTCTCCCCTTGGGTTGTCGTCGTTTCGTTCATTCTCGTTGGTCTCGGCCTGTTCGCCTGGTTCGAGAAAAAAGGCCTTTAGCTGACAAGGGTGCACTCACGATTGAGTGGCCCATTTGAATTAAATGACGAGCCTTTCCAAGCCCTCAATCTTCGGATCGGGGGCTTTTTTATATGGCACGACTTATGCGATGAAAGTGGTCTTCTTATTGATAGAGGTATTCAGTAACTGATAAACACACAAAACTATGGCCACCTGGAGATGATCCTTGGTGGCCTTTTCTTAAATTGCAAAGATAGCATGAGGTCTTGCGTTTCAGTAAAATTGAAGGTTTCAAGTCAATGCAAGAGGGTTAATAGGGCTTTGCCTCGTGAACGGCTTCAAGCTTAAAGTCGGACAAATTCATTCTAAAAACTCAAATAAAAAAATAGAGCAGTGGTAAAGATATAAAGGCTAATGCCATTCCTAAGCTTACTAGTGCTGCCGCAAGCTCTGGAACCATTCCTGCAGCAATAGCAAGAGCTCCAGCAGTAACCATTGGAGGCATCCCTGCTTCAAAAATGGATATCTCAGAAGCGAGATTCGTCAGTCCGATTAATCGACATCCGGCCAAAGCGATTAGCGGAGCTATAGCCAGCTTGATTGTTAAACCGTATGCCAGTGGTTGCAGCACAGCAGGGCTTAGTCTGATTCTCAACTGGAAACCAATCGCAGTCATTACCAGAGGGGTTAACATCCCTGCAAGTGTTTCCAGCCCTTTAATAATAGCCTCAGGATAAGGCCAATTTCGAAATAGCAAACCGACTAAAAGAGCCATTGTAGGTGGAAAAAGTAAGGCTCGCTTGAAAATTTCAGCGAGTTTAATTTCCCCTTTTCGGCCATAAAGAGCAAGAATGACTGATCCATATATGGCAAAGATCAACATCGTCCCGATCTGATCATAAATAATCAGGTATGGAATACCCGCTTCGCCAAAAAATGCATTGACCATTGGAACACCCATAAACGAAGTATTTCCGATGGGCACAACGAGAAGCAGTACGCCGATTGTTTCTCTTGACCAGGAAAGTCTTTTTCCGGCAATTAAGACGAGTATTGCCGAAAGGGTGAGCATTGCCCATGGAACAGTCGCTGGCACGACCATTTCTCTAGAGAACTCCAATTGAGGGACTTTAAGCAAAATGACGGCAGGCAGGGCAACATAAAGCGCAAACATATTGAGGACCTGTGCCGTCTGATCCGGAAAAGCCTCAATCTTTCGGAAAAGTGCCCCGAGTCCTACAAAGAGGGCAATCAAAACAAAGTTTTCCATATGGTTTGAAACTCGCTAGAAGGGTTTAGATGACTTTTAAAGATGCTTTTGAGCTTTTTGGGTATACATGTTGGTTCCCTTTGATTCAAGACTTTTGTTTTGTCTTTCCTTTAAAACGGCAATCTGGATACTTGGAAATGGTAGGGATTTACTATTTATCAGGGTCAGTAAGAATTATGCGTTTGGGCGAATCTGGTGGCATCGAAACGATTCAGGAGGATTAACAAGAAACTCACTTTTTTGTAACAGACAATTGTTTGAAATTAGAATTGGAGTAAAAAGAGATTGCCACACGAAGGATTTCCAGCCATTTAAAACTCATCAGATGGTGTCTCCAGAATAACTCTCTCTTATCACAAACTGTGGAAACACTAAAATTATGGATCTCTCCAAGGAGCATTTTGCGTTCTATTAAACTCATCTCCTCTTGATTGCTGGTGCTCAGTCTCAATCTATCCTTGAGCTTCTTCGCTCGCGATATCCGATTGGCAATGTTCTGGCCTCGGGTCGTGTCGATTCGGGCGTACTTTAACTTTAATGTGTTTAAAACTTCGGCGGCATCATAGGTAACGTCAACTAGATCCTCCCTAGACATCCATCTTGTTTCATAATTTAAAATCTGCTCCCAAGACGGCTGCACAAGTAATTGACGATGCTCTTCAAGGGTGTGGGCAAACAACCTGTAACCTAATCGATCAGGATCCTCAAAGCATTTGCTTCCTGGATCTACAAATGGACCCATCGGAGAAATAAAGCATGATAGTCGTGTGTCTGAGTTTTGAAACAGGTGCTCACAGTATCGGATAGTTGTCATAACCGATTCTTTGGTTTGCTTCGGAAGTCCAATCATAAAAAACACATCGAGACGATGGCATCGAAGAGACAGTGCTTCTTTGATTACCTCCTCCATTTCCGAGTTGTGGTAGAAAACTTTTTTATCTTGCAGACGACGAACCTGTTCATCATGGCTTTCCGGAGAAAGTTCTAAACTCCAATTATCGACAGCATCATCAATTGCTCGCAAATATTCCGCTGACGGCATCCCGAAAACCTCGAAAACAATTTCATTTTTGATTTTGGTGGTCTTAAGTCTTTTTAGGGTTTCCAGAGCATGATGCTCTCCGGCCTGACACAAATCACCCACCAAAAAAATCGGCCCTTTCGAAAAACGGCTTATATCAAGAATGTTTTTAACAAGGTTCTTGGGGGTGCGGAACGTTGGAGAGTGGCGTCCGTTGAGAAGTTCATTTGCCTGGTTGGAGCCTCCGCAAGTAGTGCACTCATGAGCACACCCTTTTACGGTAAAGACTGCCGTAATAGGGTTTTGCCACCAGCCATTAAAAGGCAAGACACTCTGCAAATCACGATAACGCATAACTATCTTCATTATCTGCTCCGGCAGAAGGTCAACATAATCGGCTGTTGCTGGAACAAATGCTCTTGGATTAACTCGAACTGAACCATTGGATTTCCAGGTCAAGTTAGGGACTGTCTTGATTGGTGCTCCCGTACTCAGATTTGTAAGTAATGAGTACAATGGGGGCTCGATGGAATCTCCTCTCAAAACGTAATCAACCGACGGATACTGGATAAGGTCTTCATGGAAATATGTGGCGGAGATACCGCCAAAGATAACCGGAACTTCCGGATGGATTTCCTTAGCGATTTTTGCAATCTCAATGGAGCCATGAGCATGAGGGAGCCAATGTAAATCAATACCTATGGCCTTGGGCTTAAGCTTGGCCAGAAACTTAGGCACATCAAAAGACACATCATTCATCATACGCAAGGCTAAATTTACAATTCTTACTTTTAACCCGTGCGACTCAAGATAGTTTGCCATGGTGAGAAAGCCGAGTGGGTACATTTCAAAAACAGGTGAGGATGGAATTAAGTCACTGATAGGGCCATACATAATGGCTTTTTGTCTAAAGTCATAGACGCTTGGTGGGTGGAGTAAGAGAAAATCAATTTGAGGCATTTACTCCTCGCTTCCAACTTTTGTGAGCGACTAAAAGTAATGCTCTCTAATTCTACCATATGTATCGACGACGGCGGACTTTCTTACATTGCAGGGTTAACAAGAACTTCGCGTTTCTGCCAATTCCACACCCTCCACACAATGCGAGAGGATAAATAACAATTACACCTCTTTGGCCTTACTATCCTATTACTATAGTTTTGCAGTGTCTTATATTGCGGGCCACTGGAACATGATTTAAGATGTTTTGCTCACCAAGGTTCGCAAGACAGCAAACACTAGCCGTGTCCACTTTCGATGGGTAGGACTACAAAAGAATTATTAATTACGTATGGAGCATGTAATGTACAAACAAATAATATCATTCTTAATCATATGCCTTTTTCTTGGAGGCTGCACGACTATGCAAAACAATTTAGGTGAAGATAAAAATCCTCTAGATGGAGTAATGATAAAAAAAGATTTCAAATTTTAATTAAGGAGCAAACAGCTTTTATGCGTTGGACGGCTCAGGAACATGGCGCCGAGTGTAGCAATCGCGCCATCGATAAGATACAAAATGGCTCAGCTCCTCTGGGTGGGCCATTCTCACATTGAACGACAGCCAGGAAGGTTTCAGCGTAACTGTAATGCAGGGTTTATAAGAATCGGCCAAAAGCCTCCGAAGGTTACATAATTATCTGCTGACACAACATCTGAGAATCGTGATTTTTGACGTTTTGCTCAAATGGGCGTATATTAACGAGTGTGTCAGTTGCATGGTGTTTAAGAATTTAGGGGGAATATAATTCATTTACTACAAGCCCTCCGTGTAGGACTGCAGGGGGCTTATTTATCGTGATGGAAAATTATGAAGTCGACTGATTATGGTGGGCTATAAAAGTATATATCTCTTTCAGATTGGTTGACTATGAAGGCACTCACCGTATTTGTAATCTTTTTCAGCTACTTTGTTTTCCTGTCTTTTGTCAGGGTTTCAGTAAGAAGGATAGGGAAAAATAAAGACGTAAATATATATAGGGTTAAATATGTAACCAAAATTTTAAACTTGGTTGTCTCAGCGTTTTTTGTCTCTATCCTATTTGTTTTTTTAGGGATTGAATATTCTCAAGTTTCTTTTTTCTTGTCTTCTGTTTTCGCTGTAATCGGCGTTGCCTTGTTTGCGCAGTGGTCAATTCTCAGCAACATAACAGCCAGTCTGATGATTTTCTTTTTTTTCCCTTATCGTGTAGGGGATCAGGTGAAAGTTGTCGACAATGATGATGATATTTCAGGTGTCATAGAAGAGATATCTTTATTTCATGTGATTATCAAACGTGAAAATGACTTAGTTACGTACCCCAACAGCTTAATACTTCAAAAAGCAGTCATAAAGCACCCCAAGGCTAACAAAGATGATGCTTCTGACCTGGACCTGATTCATGAATAATATTTTCTAAATACAGTGGGTATAATAACTAAGTAATTTTCGAGTGTGTTTCAGTTGCTTGCTACTGATAATTTAGGGGGAATTCGTCAGAGAATAAAAGTTTTTTTAGTAACTTTACTCGTATTCGATTAATACCTCAAAACAGATAAATTCCAAAGCTATGGCCACTCAAATCAGTTGGAGCGGTCATTCTCTCAATAATTCTTTATATATTTTTTGGTTTCCCAATCGGTTACCCAGGTCCGGTAAGAATCCCACTCTCTGGTTTTACCTTCGATATATTTTTCAAATATATGTTCACCCAGCGACTCTTTACCCAAGGGGTTTTCCTTCAATGCGACAATTGCCTCTTCAAGCGTTCCTGGCAAGCTGTCTATTCCGGCAGCGTCCTTTTCAGTCAAAGTCATTTCAAAGATGTCAACATTGACCGATTCAGGAGCCTTGAGTTTGTTCTTCACACCATCGAGACCGGAATTGAGCATTAAGGCGAGAGCCAAGTAGGGGTTACAGGCTGGATCTGGGCACCGAACTTCAGTCCTTGTGCTAAGCCCACGGGAAGCAGGGATACGAACCAGAGCGGAACGATTTGACGCAGACCATGCGACGTAAACCGGAGCTTCATAGCCAGGGACAAGACGTTTGTAGGAGTTGACCAACGGGTTGGTGACCGCTGCGAAGCCGCGTGCATTTTTTAGAATACCGGCAATGTAGTGGTAAGCTGTTTCACTGAGTTTGAGAGGCCCATTCTCATCAAAAAAAGCATTTGTTCCATCGAGGTTGAACAATGACTGGTTGGTATGCATACCGGAACCATTAATACCGAAAACCGGCTTGGGCATAAAGGTCGCGTGGAATCCGTGCTTGGCGGCAATAGAGCGAACAACCCATTTGAACGTTACGGTATTGTCGGCCGCTGCCAGAGCGTCAGCATATTTGAAGTTGATCTCATGCTGCCCCATCGCCACCTCGTGGTGGGAAGCCTCGATCTCGAAGCCCATAGACTCCAACACTTCGATAATTTCGCGCCGACAGTTAATTCCCATATCCTCAGGGTCGACATCAAAATATCCGGCAACATCACCCGTTTCTGTTTTAAGGGTTCCTTTTTCATCCTCCTGGAAAAGAAAAAATTCACATTCGGTGCCGACGTTCATTGTGTAGCCAAGATCCTTCGCTTCGGCCAACACCCGTTTAAGGTTGACTCGGGGGCAGCCACTGAACGGTGTACCGTCAGATTTATGGACATCGCAGATGATGCGGGCGGCGTTGACCCCGTTTTTTACCCTCCAGGGCAGAACCAAAAAAGTGTCATAGTCAGGCTTTAGATACATGTCCGATTCGTTGATACGCACGAATCCATCTATCGACGAGCCATCAAACATCATCTGCCCGTCCAGGGCTTTATTTATCTGACTTCGCGGTATCGCAATGTTCTTCATAAATCCGAAAATATCGACGAACTGAAGTCGGAAAAAGTGTACGTTTTGTTCTTCAATAATCGTCATTATTTCTTCGCGAGTCATAAGTATTCTCCCTAGATGTGAGATCAATATGAACTGTGGTATGTAAGTAAACTTTGTTTGCCAATTCACATTATCATATATAATTGATTTCGCTGATAATTAATGGCCATGATAGCGTGTCACATTAGCGACTTCTTAGACAAAAGCAGGCGTGTTATTGATAGAGACATTTAAGACGACAAAAGGATGGCCACCTGGATCAATTCCGAGTGGCCATTTTTATTTATTAAGGGTTAGTAAGAAATTCACATTTCCGCCAATCTGACTACACCAGAACAATGTAGGAGTACTTATGAGAGTTTCTGATCAGCCATCAAATACTTTGAGTCCCGGATAATGAAGGGCCTAGATGCCGGGACATCTAATGGTCTTGAAGCCTGCAAAGATTAGTCAGCAGGTCCAGCACCAGAAAGTAAGTTGAGAGATACTGTGTCTGAACGTGCACAGCACCTTGCCATCAAGAACTTCACCTCCTCCAGTTAGCTAAATGGCTCACCATAAAAAATTCCATTTTATTCTGTAGTTATTTTCTGTAAGCACCTTGTAAATCCTTAGCGGATGATTATGTTAGATTCATTGTTTTAGCACTCTCTTTCGTCGAGTGCTAATGTAACAATTTAGGTCGGGTTTTTGAGATAATCAAGAGAACTCGTATCGCAGATTCATTGAAAAAGGAAAACGCAGCTATGAACATCAGACCGTTGCATGATCGAATCATTGTAGAACGTCTCGAGGAGGAGGCCACAACAGCCTCCGGTATCATCATCCCCGATTCTGCCAAGGAAAAACCTCAACAGGGTAACGTTATTGCAGTTGGTAAGGGCAAGATGACTGAAGACGGCAAGGTTTTGTCCCTTGACGTCAAGGTCGGTGACAAAGTGCTGTTTGGAAAGTATTCCGGCACCGAAGTCAAAATCGATGGCAACGAATATCTTATGATGCGTGAGGACGACGTCCTCGGCGTTGTCGAGTAAGTCACACTACCCAATACCGATTCTGGAGGATAAATAGTCATGTCTGTTAAAGAGATTAGATTCGGGCAAGAAGCTCGTGCATCAATTCTGGAAGGGGTCAACGCCCTTGCCAACGCAGTAAAAGTCACCCTCGGTCCCAAGGGTCGTAATGTTGTTATCGCTAAGAGTTATGGTGCTCCTCTGATCACCAAGGACGGCGTCACCGTTGCCAAAGAGATCGAGCTGGACGGTAACTTTGAGAACATGGGCGCTCAGTTGGTTAAGGAAGTTGCTTCCAAGACTTCTGACGTTGCTGGCGATGGCACCACCACCGCTACGGTTCTGGCTCAGGCCATCTACCGTGAAGGTGTTAAGTTAGTTTCCGCTGGTCACAACCCAATGGAAATCAAGCGTGGTATCGACAAGGCTGTTATCGCCGCTGTCGCTTCCTTACAGAAGCTTTCCCAACCAGTTAAAAACCACAAAGAGATAGCCCAGGTCGGGGCCATCTCCGCAAACTCTGATGATACCATCGGTAATATCATTGCCGAAGCAATGGAGAAAGTCGGCAAGGAAGGCGTTATCACTGTCGAAGAAGCCAAAGCAATGGAGACCTCTCTCGAGACTGTTGAAGGTATGCAGTTCGACCGTGGATACCTCTCCCCGTACTTTGTAACTGATCCAGAGCGTATGGAAACTGTTCTGGAAGATGCTCTGGTTCTGGTTCATGAAAAGAAGATCAGCAACATGCGCGACCTGCTGCCGATACTTGAGCCGGTTGCCAAGCAGGGCCGTCCATTGCTCATTATTTCTGAAGATGTCGATGGCGAGGCCTTGGCTACCCTGGTGGTCAACAAACTGCGTGGCACCCTCAATGTCGCCGCCGTCAAGGCTCCCGGTTTTGGTGACCGTCGTAAAGCTATGCTCGAGGATATCGCCGTTCTCACCGGTGCCCGCGTGATCTCCGAGGAAGTCGGCCTCAAACTGGAAACCGCGACTCTCGACATGCTCGGTACTGTCAAGCGCATTGTCATCGACAAGGACACCACCACGCTCATTGACGGTGCAGGTTCCGAGGCGGACATTGCTGGTCGCGTCAAGATGATTCGTGCTCAGATCGAAGAAACCAGCAGTGATTACGACAAGGAAAAACTCCAGGAACGTCTTGCTAAACTGGTTGGCGGTGTTGCTGTTGTCAAAGTCGGAGCTGCTACCGAGACCGAAATGAAAGAGAAGAAAGCCCGCGTCGAAGACGCTCTGCACGCAACCAGAGCTGCTGTTGAAGAGGGCATCGTCCCTGGAGGCGGTGTGGCCCTGATCCGTGCTATTGAAGCCGTCGCTAAAGTTGAAGTTACCGGTGAGCAGAAGTTTGGCGTGGATATCGTCAAGCGAGCGCTTGAAGAGCCTCTGCGTCAGATTGCTGCCAATGCCGGTCAGGAAGGTTCCATCGTCGTGAACGAAGTCAAGAATCATAAAGGTGCTTACGGATTCAATGCTTCTACTGATGAGTACTCCGACCTGGTCAAAGCCGGTATCATCGACCCGACCAAAGTGGTTCGGTCTGCGCTGCAGAATGCTGCTTCCGTTGCTGGCCTGATGCTGACCACTGAAGCCTGCATCGCTGACAAACCTTCCAAGGATAAAGGTGGCAGCATGCCTGACATGGGGGGGATGGGCGGCATGATGTAACGACTATCCGTAGTATTAGCTAGGACGCAAAAAGCTCCTCGGAAAAACGGGGAGCTTTTTGTGTCTGAATAATGGACGATTCAACTCGAGTTGAGAAGGGCTTGTGATTTAAGGTAATGTGAACAGCGAGGCGATGCAGGTGGTTTTCTCATTTATCACGACATATGAGAGAAAAACCGGCTTCTTATTGATAGAGGTATTCAGTAAGCTCTTAACACACAAAACTATGGCCACCAGAGGGCGATCCTTGGTGGCCTTTATTTATATGGAACACCGCGGAAGATTCTAACTACCGACCTTCTGATCCCCAAGAACAATCCTCGAGCCTGTTTTTTAACAACGATCCTACTTATGCTGTGCGTTGACTTGAATAAAATTGTCGACTTGGCGCGTTATTTCTTCACAGGCATCCTCTTCGGTGTCGTCAATAAGAGGCAGCGGGAGAAAGACCAACCCCAGCAAGGAAGCCGACCCTTCGCGGATGCTTTCAAAGGAAGTCACAACCCTGCCATCCTCAACTGCCAACAGATCGGCTCTAATTACCGACTTCTTGTCTGCGCTTTCGTAGCCAATAATACCGTAGGGAGTCATATAGAGCTGCCCCTCTTTCGGTGAGATATTTGTCTCTCCATCCCATTTCAAGACGTACTGGACACCCAGACTTTGCAAGCGTTCCTTGACGGCAGGCTTTTGGATAATAAATTCCAACTCATTCAACCGTCGTGGGTAGTTGTTGCGAGAAAACCAAGGGTACAATTGATCGCGCAAACTGTGCAGCGGCATGGTTTGTAAGGACAGTCCGTTATCGATGATTTCTTCGATCAGGCAGGCCTCAAGACGTTGCATTTCGGGCTCCTGGTTCTGGTCGAAAATTGGCCCGACCATCGCCAATGTGACTTGACCTGTGGTTATCCGTGGGGAGAGCTCAATGGCCTTGCCATTTACCGCAGGTGTCGGAAGCATGTCCATCAAGGGCCCCTGTTGATCAAATTCGGTCAGCAAGACCGAGATGGCATCCCAAACCGCTCTTTTGGCCACTGCATCGAATTTTTCAGGGGAAAGGGCTCGTGGTCGATACTCCCGGATGACGGGTCCGTTGATCGTTTGTATCGTTTGTACGCTATGCATTTGCGGCCTGTTTACAGAGTCTATCCCGGAGATGCGCCATGAGTGGAGATGCTCGCCCTCAGCAAAGAAGTCGAATTGATAGACCACCATGACGGCAATCACTTCCGGAGCGAGATCTGCTACCATCGAGACAATATTCGGGACGATAACTAATGCGAGATCCTCTGCGTAGAG
>JAOUDB010000371.1 GCA_029859485.1 Desulfuromonadales bacterium
TGGCACGGCTGGCGAACTGGTCGGTATCATCACTCTCGACGACGTGATCGAGGTGATCGCCGAACAGCTCTCGACCCTCACCTTGATATCCGGCCGCGAGCACCAAATCGAAGTTGAGCGCAGAGCTTAAGCATCGGTGCGATTAAAAGAGAACACTCTATTTTGAGTGTTCCCGGCTGAATATGCAGTTGGGACAGGGAAAGCCGCCAAGAGGAAATGGTTGGAAGAGAAGATCTTGTGCTTCGGACGTACAAGCCTCCTTCGATACAATCGTTGGGTACGATTGTGCTGCTATGAGCGACCTATCACCAACTCACTTTCCGCCATTGGCAATGCCGATTTTAGGTGGCTTGAAGCCTTGAGACAGAACGCCCATAACCCTGCAACCTCTTCCTTAGCAATCAACCCCCAAAGCTCACCATTGCCTGTTGCTCCTCGTCATACAGATGCAAACGGACACACTGCAGGCTGTCGCGTATGTTCATCGGTTTGATGGTCTTCAATGCTGGGATCGCTTCATGACAGGCCTGCAGGTTGTAATTGGGGATCGCGGGACGGACATGATGCAGGTGGTGAAAGCCGATGTTGCCGGTGGCCCACTGCAAAAACTTCGGCAGGCAATAAAACGAGGCCCCTTCCATCGCCACCCGCAACGGATCCCAAGCCTCGCTGCGTGCCCAATAGACGCCCTGAAACTGGTGCTGCACATAGAAGAGCCAGATGCCGGCGCCACCGGCGATCTGGATGACGGGCAACTGCACCAACAGGTAAGCCTTGAGACCAACGGTCAGGCTCGCAATCACGACGATCAGAATAACCGCCAGGTTCGTGTAGACCACGCTCATCAGGTCGCGTTTGTTGGCACCCTTGCTGGGGAAACGGTTAATCAGCAGAAAGTAGAAGATCGGCCCCAGGACGATCAGCACCAGGGGATGACGATAGAGGCGGTAAGCCAGGCGCCGCAGCCATGTGGCCGAGCGATATTCGTCGACAGTCATGAGCCAGATGTCGCCGGTGCCGCGCCGATCGAGATCGCCGGCCCGGATGTGGTGACCGATGTGCGTCCGGCGCCAGTCGGCGAAGGCGGTCATAGTGATAATGCCGCAGAGGTAGCCTATGTTGCGGTTCCAGCGGGGGGAATTAACGAAGGCGCCGTGCACGCAATCGTGAAAGATTATGAAGATGCGTACGTAAAAGACCGCGGCGACCAGAGCCAGGGCCAGGGTGATGAGGTAGGAGTTGCCGTTGAGCACAGTGAAAAACATCAGGGCCAGAAGGAGCAGGTAAGGAAGAACCGAGTTAGCCAGTTGCCAGTATGAGCGGCGGAGCTGCGGGCGGGCATAGGAAGCGGTCTGCGGGTACCAGTCGGGCTTGGCCCCCTTGGCGACGATCAAGACAGGGTTAAAAGTCATGACAGCCTCCTTTCTAGCGGATGAGACGAAGGGCTTGTTACTATTTTACCAAGCAAACAGGGAAATTTCAGGCTGATTTGATCAAAGATATCATCTTTGCCGTCCCGCAAAGCGATCCCAAGGCCTTTTCACATTAGAGCTTGGCACGCTCATACTGCACCGGCCAGGGGTAATCGACCTTGAGCTCACCGGCCGCATGAATCGGCCAGTAAGGATCGCGCAGCATCTCGCGGGCCAACAGCACCACGTCGGCACAACCGGTGGCAATGATCTGTTCAGCCTGGACCGCGGCAGTGATCAGGCCGACAGCTCCGGTGGCGATGCCCACCTCCTTGCGGATGGCGGCTGCAAAGGGGGACTGGAAGCCCGGCGCCGCGGGAATCACGGCATCGGGCACTAAGCCGGCGGAGGAGCAATCGATCAGATCCACGTCCAGCGCTTTGAGATGTTTGCAAAACTCCAGGGACTGGGGGAGATCCCAGCCGCCGTCGACCCAGTCGGTTGCTGAAAGACGCACCATCACCGGCAGATCCTCAGGCCAGAGTGCGCGGACCCGGCGCACAACCTCGAGGGGCAGGCGCATGCGGTTTTCCAGGCTGCCGCCGTAACTGTCGCTGCGCCGGTTGCTGAGCGGCGAGAGGAACTGGTGCAGCAGATAACCGTGCGCCATGTGCACCTCAACCACCTTAAAACCCGCCTGCAAGGCACGAACTGCCGCGGCCTCAAATTGAACAACGATGCGTTCCAGGTCGGCTTGGTCCATCTCGCGCGGCTGAGGCGAACCTGGTCCAAAGGCGAAGGGGCTGGGCGCGATCGGCTGCCAACCGCCAGCGTCTTCCGTTGCCGCAACACCCCCCAGCCAGGGCGGAAGCACCGAAGCCTTGCGGCCGGCGTGCGCCAACTGCACAGCAGGCACAGCCCCCTGCTCGGCGATAAAAGCGACGATCGGCGCAAAGGCTTCGGCCTGGGCGTCGTTCCAGAGCCCGCAATCACTTGGGCTGATGCGCCCTTGCGGTTCCACCGCGGTCGCTTCGACGATCACCATGGCGGCGCCGCCAACGGCCCGGCTGCCGAGGTGGACCATGTGCCAATTGTTGGGCAGGCCATCAACGCTGGAATACTGGCACATCGGCGCAACGAAGATACGGTTGCGCAGCGTCAATGAGCGCATTTGCAAAGAAGTGAAGAGCTGACTCATTTGGACCTCCTTGAACCCTTGATCAGTTATCAGTGTTTTAGCTTTTCCCCATCCTGTTTATCCTGATTATCCCTGTGAATAAAGATTTTGGCTCAGGTTTCTGAATTGCTAATGTCAAAACCATTGAAAGTGGAAAGCTTCAGCAGGTTCTCTCGTTTAGCAAAACTATCAAACGGCCATGTGACATATTTTGTCGCAGTCACTCTCCATACTAAGACTCACAGAAGTCTCACAAGCAGCAGAACAAAGAAGGAAGGTGTTTATGCAATCGCAATGGGAATCATTCATGGAAACGTTTTTGAACACGGCCTCAGGGTTTGCCCTTTCGTGGCTTGTAACAACCTGGGTTTTACCAATGTACGGTTTTGCGGTATCCGCGGGGCAAGGGTTCCAGATCACCTGCATTTTTACAGTTATCTCGATCCTGCGTTCTTACCTGTGGCGGCGAACCTTTAACATGATTGCTTTAAGGCGCTAACCAACAGGTCTTTGCGGTTGAGGATCCAGGCATTGAGGCCCTTTGGAATAGAGGCTGCGCCATTCAATACTTTCGTGAGTCGTAGGCCCAGTGAAGAAGGGCCTGTCGCTGTTTGCGACGACAATTCAGGTCGGCCTCCAGGCAGTTGTTTTTGATCTGGGTAATGTGCCTGCGCATCCCCAGCCACCTCTTGATCTGACGTTCATCATCTCTGCAGCGCCGCCCCATGTAATAGCGGCAATACCACTGGAACCATCCACGGGGATCGTCCTCGTAGATCCAGCCTTTCTCTTGCCACACAGATAAGGGTTGTGAGGCATTCACGCCAAAGAAATTCAGCGCCGGATCATGCCGTTCCGCACAGAGCTTGGCATTTTTGAACCATTCGGCAGGGAATTCATCCTGGCAATCGGTCATGTATTTACCACCGAACACCCCCAGTTCAAGCATCTCTTGGGGTGTCAACTCGGGGCGAAAGTCTGGATGGTAATTCTTCCCGACCGGTTCGGTGCGTTCATACTTGTAA
>JAOUDB010000372.1 GCA_029859485.1 Desulfuromonadales bacterium
TGAAGCAACTTGGCGAGTCTGCCAAGGCCCTTGCAGAAAAGGCACATCTTGGCCAGCTATCTGATGAAGATCAGGAGGGTGGGACCTTTACGATCAGCAATATGGGGATGTTGGGTGTCGAGTCCTTTGTCGCAATTATTACACCGCCTCAGGCGGCTGTCCTCGCTGTTGGTACTGTCAAAGGTGAAGTTGTGGTTGATGAACATGAAGAGCTGGTGGTAGCGCCCATGGTGCGTGTCACCCTTTCCGCCGATCATCGAATTCTTGATGGCGCTGATGCTGCCGAGTTCCTCGATTCACTGAAAAGTTACCTTGAGGCTCCAGTGACTCTGATTGCCGGAACCTGCTTCGACGAGGCGTGACCTAGTAATGACTCTCCTTGAACCCTCTCTCGGACCTGATTTCGTCAATGACATCCCTCTCGCTTCTCACGAAGAGCTGGAACTTCAGGCTTCCTTTTTCAATGATGCGTTCCTGACCAGGCACTTGCTGGATGTCATGCCGGGGATGGTCCTCGTACTCAACAACTATCGTCAAATCGTATTTGCAAACCGAGCTTTCAATCATCTTTCTGGAAGGCCTGGGACAGAAAGCCTGGTTGGCCTGCTGGTAGGTGATGTCCTGCAGTGCCATGTGGCGCTCGACAAAGACGCCGTTTGCGGCACGACGGATTCTTGTGAGACCTGCGGGGCGTTGGTCGCAATGCTTTCCGGTTTGTCCGGTGTGGATAGTGTCCAAGAGTGTACTCTGACTCAGCATGATGGGATTGTCGCTCAGCACTTGACATTGCGAGTCTGGTCGGCTCCACTTTGTTTTGGTGGTGAAGAGTTTGTTGTGCTGGCTGGCACCGATGTGAGTCACGAACGCCGACGTTTGGCTTTAGAACGTACTTTTTTTCACGATATTCTCAACCTCGTTGCCAGCATTCAAGGCTTTGCCGAACTTATGGAGATTGATGAGAGTGCAGATCCTATGATGGTGAGTCGCCGCATTCAGTCGGCATCGCAAAAGGTTATCGAGGAGATTGATGCCCAGCGCGTATTGTTGGCGGTAGAGAAGGGTGAACTGAAGGTCGACAACCATGTTTTGACTAGCTTGGATGTGTTGAAAGATGTGATTGAGCTTTTTGAAGGGCAGGAAATTTCCCGTAAGCGTATACTGCAGATCGACGATGACGTGATCAGAACATCATTCATCAGCGATGCCACCCTATTGCGCCGTATCCTTGGCAATATGGTGAAAAATGCACTGGAGGCTTCTCCCGAAGGCTACACGGTGACTCTGGGTGTTGATAAAAACACTGCCGGCTTAAACTTCTGGGTCCATAACGCCACAGTTATCTCTGCCTCCTACCATCAGCGTATTTTCCAACGGGATTTTTCCACAAAAGGTTCAGGTCGAGGTCTTGGAACCTATAGTATGAAACTTCTTGGACGCTTCCTCTCCGGTAATGTGAGCTTTGAGTCTTCCCCGGAAGGCGGAACACGGTTTACCCTAAGCTTGCCAGATGTTTGCCCTGAGACGTCCTGAAAGCTTCGCCTTTTTGTTGCTTAAGGTTTCGAGGTTAGGGTTTAGTCTTCACAGCGAACCGTGAGAACAGGGATTTTAGACCGGCGGACGACTCGTTCTGCAGTGCTGCCGACGATCACATGCTCCATGCCGGTGCGACCGTGGGTCCCCATCACAATCAGGTCGGCATTAACCTTACCTCCCATATCCAGAATGACTTTAAATGGGGCTCCAACGACGGCATGAGTTACGGTGCTCAACCCTTCCGTTTGTTCCTCGCAGAACTTTTTCAACTCCCTGACGGCTTGAATTTCAACTTCTTTTTCGAGAACAAGAAAGGCTTCTCTGGGTATCATGACGCGTTGGTGCTCATCCAGTTCGTTTATGACGTGCAGGACATGTAGCTTGGCGTCAGTCAGGTGCGCAAGGGTCACAGCATAGTCAGCGGCCTGCTGCGACGAATCGGAAAAATCCGTTGCGAAGAGAATATTTTTGATGTTTCGTGTCATGTTAATCCTCTTTGTTTATGTCGGAGCAATGGCAGTGCCAAACTCTTTCTTGTTTTTTGCGATTTGCATGAAGATTACCAGGCCTACCATAACGAGGCCAATTCCATCTGTCACCAACGTCGGCCAGTAAAGGAAGATTGTGCCTACGGCTAAAAGTAACCACTCTGGTATGGTGGTGCGCCTGAACCAGAACATCATGGTGGTTGCAGAGAAAGCAATCGTGCCCAGGAACGCGGACCAGAAAGAAGAGATTGTCTGCCATCCCGTTGCAGGATCGACTGCTTCGATAATCGTTTCGCCAGGATTAACCATGCCACCGGCAAAGGTCTTGACCTCAGTGACGTTGCCGCCACGTTCGGCTTTGATATCGATAATTTCGTCACCAACCATGATCTTGACCACTGTGTCGCCAGCTACAATAGTGCCCCCCTCTTTAACCTCAACAGAGAGTACCGATGCGAAGGGCAAGTCATCGGCGAGTGTTGGGACCTTGACGTTTGCCGTGTGAGGCTGGAAAAGGATTGCCGGAGTGAACGCAAACAGAATCGGCATGACATATAGCAGCTTGGCGAACTTGAAGCTGGTCCAGCCGGTTTTCCATGGATCAGATCCGGCAATTGCAGCTCCTGCATAGGCTGCGACGCAGACTGGCGGAGTAATGTTCGAATCCTGGCTGAACCAGTAGACGATCATGTGAGCGCAGAGCAAGGGGACGCCCATTTCCATCAGTGGCGGCACTGCCAACACTGCAGTGATCAGGTAGGCTGCTGTGACCGGAACTCCCATACCCAGCACCAGCGAAGCAAGGGCGACCAGAAAGATTGCCGCAAGCAGATTACCACTGGCCAGCGAGATGATGATGTCGGAGAACTTGAGGCCGATTCCGGTTAAGGAAATGGTGCCGACGATAATGCCGATGACGCCGAGTGTCGCACCGATGATCAAGGTGTTGTTGGCGCCGGTCAGGATCGCCTCCCAAATACCTTTCAGATCCATCAAAATGTCTTTACGGAAAGCACTGACCAGCAGGCACCAGATTGTTGCCGATAAAGTAACGAAAAATTGGATTTTAAACCCGAACAATGTTTGAAACGGAAGCTCGATATAACCGAGAAAAACAATCATAATAAACAGGATCGTAACAGGTACAAAAATCAATCTGTCCCTGAACGAGACTTCCCTGTCCTGCCTTACCCAGCTTACGACAATACATGAGAGTGCTGACCAGAAAGCAGCCATCCCGGGGGATTTTCCTATGACCATGAGGATCGTGATGATGATTAACGGCAGGGAGTAATACCACTGTTTTTTCAGGACTTCCTTCCAGTGAGGAAATTCATCGTCGTCAATCCCCTTGATCCCCTGTTTCTTGGCTTCGAAGTGAATCATGCAGAAGACCGAGAAGAAGTAGAGCAGGGCGGGGAAGATGGCTATCATCATGATGTAGGCATATGATGTTTCAGTCAGCTCGGCCATCAGGAAGCCGCCGGCGCCCATAACCGGAGGCAGGAACATGCCGCCGATTGATGCAGATGGCTCGATGGCTCCGGCAACGTGCGGCCTGAAGCCGGCCCGTTTCATCAGCGGTA
>JAOUDB010000373.1 GCA_029859485.1 Desulfuromonadales bacterium
AGTTCTTTGCTGTAGCTTCCGAGACTTTTTTTGAGAAACCGCGACAATTGAAAATGAAACATGCTGATCTGTACGATGAATTGAAGCAGTTCTACCAGGTTGATCCTTTGGAGTGGACTTAGTCGCCATTTTTTGCAGGAATGCAAAGAAAAATATATCCAGGTTTGCAAATCTGCAAACCATTCAAATATAAACCGAAGTTTTTAGGCTTTTTTATTTTCCAAGTGACTGTAATTATTTTAAAAAATAAGATATTTAGTTTTTTAGAACAATGGTATGAAAATTGCCTTAAGAGATGTGCGTTATTGCAATCCACACTACCTGGAGGTCTCTTATGAAGGCATGTATCAATGGCAATTGGTTGGCTTATGATGATGTCGGCTGCGGTCCAGCCGTGATCCTGATCCACAGTTTTCCACTCTGTCGCCAAATGTGGCAAGCGCAGATCGAAGCTCTGTCGGGGCAGGGTATGCGGGTTGTCGCTCCTGATTTAAGGGGCTTTGGTGAAAGTGTTTGTGTCGAAGAAAGCTTTAGTCTCGCCGCATTGTCCGACGACATCAATGCTCTGATGAGTTATCTCGGTATTGGCCGTGCGGTTATGGTTGGTCTCTCCATGGCCGGTGGGCTTTTATTAGATATGCTTGAGCGTTATCCTCGCCGGGTTGCCGCAACCTGCTTCTTGTCGCCAGCGATGCAGCCGGGAGATACTGCCGAAGAGGTTCGTCGTTTTGATCTGGCAGAACTGGTTCGTGAAGGACATCGCCCGACAGCAATTGATAACCTTTGTGAACGCCTCCTCTCAGGGAAGCCTTCAGAGGCTAAGCGGAACTTGACAAGTCAGCTTCGTGACTGGATGGGAAAGCCTTCTGATACGACGCTGGCGGGAGCTTTGGCTTCGCGGCCGAGTAGGCTCCGCTACCGTGATGAGGGTCAGCTCTATCCTGTCCCGACCCTGGTCATGACCGGTGCACGAGATAAGGTCATGACGGCACTCAAACAGCCTGGTCCGGAAAATGGTGTCCGTCAGGTCATCAATGACGCCGGTCACCTGATTAACCTGGAGGCTCCTGATGAAGTCAACCAGAGTCTGATCGGTTTTCTGCAGAGCCTGAGTAATGTCAAGCTGCATCATCCCCGTTTACAGAGGGTGGCATAGGAAGAATCACTATTAGTGACTTGATTGCTTCCAGATAAAGGAAAAGGCTGCCTTAAGAGGCAGCCTTTTTGTTAGTTTGCTTTTTCCTGAACCCATTCGCCGGCGTCTTCCACGTCTTTTCCGAGGCCTTTCATGGTCTCACAGGCAGACAGGGTGAATACCGTAAAGCCCAGCGCCAGAAGCAGACAGATTTTTTTCATAACGCACTCTCCTTCTTTTCCGATTTAGATTTGTTCCTGTCTTCACGCCACATCTCGATAAACAGAAGTGTGACGCCTATAGTGATTGCTGAATCGGCGACGTTGAAAGCCGGCCAGTGATAGCGTTGCCAGAAGACGTCAAGGAAGTCAATGACTTCACCGAGTCGGATACGGTCGATCAGGTTGCCGAAGGCTCCGGAAAAAACCAGAGACAAGGCATAAAAGGCTAGCTTTTGGTCTTCTCTGAGTCGCTTGATATACCAGAGGATGCCAAGCATGGCTATGATCGATACGGTGATGAAGAAGGGGATGCGGATAGCGTTGTCGGAGAGTATGCCGAAGGCTGCTCCCTTGTTGCGGACATAGGTAAGGTGGAAAAACCCACGGATCACCGGAACCGTTTCGTGGAGGCGGAAGTTGGCGTCCACGTACAGTTTGCTTGCCTGGTCAAGAATCAAAAGAACCAGGCTGATGGCTGATAATGTGTAATACCTTTTCATAGGTTCTCGGTACGCGCGGCGAGTAACGTAGGATGCAAAAAACTTAACATCAAACTCTTTCTGTTGCGTTGTCAGGAAGTCGATGGCTTGCGGGTGTGTCGTGCCTGTGCTCGTCACTCATTCCGCGTGCCGCATCCCGTTTGTCTTCAGGCAAGAGCTTGAAGACAACGGTGGCAGATCTCGGGGTGATCATCATGGTCACCAACTGTTGTGGCGTAGTTCCAGCAGCGCGAGCATTTTTCGCCATCGGCCTTGCTGACGCGGATCTTCAACCCAGGCAAGTTCTCTCCCGTCGTAGCGTTTTCCAGGCTATCTGTCACTTCAACCTGAGAGACAATCAACAGGCAGGCTAGCTGTGCCGATTCTTGTTTAAGCAGATCGGCCAGGTCGCCATCGGCAGCGAGTTCTACCCGCGCATCAAGAGAATGACCGATGATCTTCTCTGCACGGGCCAATTCGAGAACTTTGGCAACGTCACTGCGAACAGCCAGAATGCGTTCGTACTTTTCCTCCAAGGCGTTATCTATAAGACTATCCTCAAAGCTTGGGAACTCTGCCAAGTGGACACTCTCTTCACGTTCTCCAGGTATAAACCCCCAGATTTCTTCAGCGGTGAAGGAGAGGACCGGAGCCATCATGCGGGTCAGTGCATCCAGGATGCGATACATAGCAGTCTGGGCGCTGCGGCGCTCCAGGCTCTCGGTCGGCGAGGTGTAGAGGCGGTCCTTGAGTACGTCGAGGTAAAAAGCGCTCATATCGACAGAACAGAAGTTGTGTACGGCGTGATAGAGCACGTGAAAATCGTAAGATTCGTAGGATTTCAGAACGCGATTGACCAGTTCTTCCAGGCGGGAGAGAGCCCAGCGATCAATCTCAACTAGATCCTTGTCGGCAACCGTATGGGTGGCCGGATCGAAGTCATGGATGTTGCCCAGGATGTAGCGGGCCGTGTTGCGGATGCGTCGATAAGCTTCTGAGACCTGCTTGAGGATGGCATCGCCGACGCGGGTGTCGTTGCGGTAATCCTGGGTGGCCACCCAGAGGCGCAGGATCTCGGCGCCGTATTGTTTAATGACTTTTTCCGGAGCGACGACATTGCCGACCGACTTAGACATCGGCCGACCTTTCTCGTCGAGCACGAAGCCATGAGTCAGAACCGCTTTGTATGGCGCTGCGTCACGGGTGCCGACCGAGGCGAGCAGGCTGGAGTGGAACCAACCGCGATGCTGGTCGCTGCCTTCAAGGTAGAGATCGGCTGGTGTCTTGAGCTGTTCTCTCTTCTCCACGACCGCTGCATGCGAAACACCGGAGTCGAACCAGACATCGAGAATGTCCATTTCCTTACGGAAATCATTATGGCCGCAACTTGGGCAGACGGTGCCGTCCGGCAAGAGCTCTTTGGCTTCTTTTTCGTACCAGATGTCGCTGCCCGTCTCTTCGAAAAGGTCGGCGACATGGTGCATGATCTTGCCATCAGCCAAAGCTTCATCGCATTTGCCGCAATAGAAGACCGTGATCGGTACACCCCAGCTGCGCTGACGGCTGATACACCAGTCGGGACGGTTTTCGATCATGTTGTAGATGCGGTCGCGTCCCCAGTGCGGAATCCACTGCACATCGTTGATGTGCTCGAGTGCTTTCTGGCGGAGTTGATTGGCTTCCATGGAGATGAACCACTGCTCTGTAGCCCGGAAAATGATCGGTTTCTTGCAGCGCCAACAGTGGGGGT
>JAOUDB010000374.1 GCA_029859485.1 Desulfuromonadales bacterium
GGACTGTTGATTCACCACTATGTTGTGGATGAATGGGGCAAGGTCGTGGCGGCAGACATTGTCACGCCAACCGCAATCAATCAGCGCGTAATGGCAGCCCAGATCATGGCAGACCTCGCCAATGAAAAGGATCATGAGCGCTTGTGCAAGGTCGCGGAACGCATCGTACGTGCTTATGATCCATGTATCTCCTGCGCCGTACATCTGGTCAGCGTAGAGAACAGCAGCGAGAAAGGTCTATCATGTCAGAAAAGATCGAAATAAAGATCGTCATAACCCCCTCCCTTGTTGATTATTTCGAGGCGGGAATGCGTAAAGACCACATCAACTACAGTGCAACAGAGGAGTTGACCCGTTTTATGGCCCTGGTCCTCAACGACACCATGTCCCCGCTTTCCTCGCGCATGACCGGTAAAGAGGCGATCCGCCTCAGCTACCGGTCAAAAGCTTACGCCGATCCAATTTTGTAACACAGGACCTTTTTCTCAAGCCGCGCAACAGAAGGATCTTCTTTTCTTGTCCGTTTTTTGCGATATAGTTCGTGGAGAAGGAAAAGACAACTGACTGAGCACTTCATTCAAACATGGGTGTGTTCTATCCCGCTATTCATGAGCCCCTTCCTGACCACGGGCAAAACAACTTGCTCACAAGCGCTAACCAGGAGACCCGGATGTTGGAGATTATAAAATCAGGACAACGCCATTTTTCTGATTTCGGTTGGCTGAAAACCTTCTGGCTCTTTTCCTTTGCCAGCTATTTTGACCCCAACAACATTCAGTTCGGCCCATTGAGGGTTTTCAACGATGATGTGGTGAAACCGGGCACAGGCTTCCCCACACACCCCCACAATGAAATGGAGATTATTACCGTCGTACTCGAGGGTGAGATGACCCATGAGGACAGCATAGGCAACAAGGCCGTCATTAAAGTGGGGGATGTGCAGAGGATGTCGGCCGGAACCGGTCTGACCCACTCGGAATTCAACCTGGCTGACACACCCGTCCACTTCTACCAGATCTGGATTCTTCCAGACACACCAGGACTCAAACCCAGCTACGACCAAAGAAACTTTCAGCCGCGCGATTGGCAAAACACATTGCTGCCTATCGCTTCCGGGATGGGTTTTAACGATGTTGTCAGCTTTCATACCGATGCCACAATCTACCGCTGTGAACTTGAAGCCGGGCGCAGCCTATCCTTCGACCAGACCTCTGGCCGCAGGCTCTTCCTTTATCTTCGCACAGGAGAGATAACTGTAGATGGTCAACGGTTGCAAGCCTGCGATCAAGCGCGCATCGATTCCGAACAGCCCCTATCCCTTCACGCAATGCTAAACACCGACTTCATTCTGATTGATCTGCCTTCCTGCAAGGGTTGGGGCTATAATCAGGAAACTCTGGACGGCGAGAAGAAAGATGACTGAGCATGAGCGATTTACTTGGCGGAAATGTCGACTGTAAAAAGAGCTCCGGGGACTCTTGTTCCGCTGTAAGAATGAGACTTAAACCGAAAGACAAAGACCTCGGAGGTTTTAGCGTCCGCAGGCTTTTGCCGTCCGGAGAGCAACGTTCTGTGGGGCCCTTTATCTTTTTTGACCACCTCGGCCCCGCCCTCTTCGCCCCCGGCACAGGCATTGATATCCGCCCCCATCCGCACATAGGCCTGGCCACGGTCACCTATGTCTTCGCAGGAGAGGTTCTGCATCGAGACAGCCTGGGTAAAGTCCAGCACATACGCCCAAATGAAATCAACTGGATGACCGCCGGCAAGGGCATTGCCCACTCGGAGCGTACGCCCCCCGATATCCGCAAACAAGGGCATACCCTGCACGCATTGCAGCTGTGGCTGGCACTACCGGAAGAAGATGAGCAGACCGAGCCAAGCTTTTCTCACTACGGCTCCGATGACCTGCCCTTGATTGAGGAGAGCAGCAGGACGATACGGGTCATGATCGGTGAAGCCTACGGGGTTAAATCAGCAGTCAAAACCTTTTCGTCAACCCTCTATGTCGAAGCGCAATTAAAAGCGGGACAAAGAATCGTCGTGCCTGAACATATCGAGGAACGAGCCGTCTACGTCGTTACGGGAGAAGTCTCTGCTCAAGAGGGCCAGATTCCACAACATACCATGGCCGTTTTAGACGAGACTCCGGGCATTGAACTGGTCGCAAAAGAAGACACGACACTGGTGATAATCGGCGGCGCCCCACTGGGAAAACGGATTATGTGGTGGAACCTGGTTTCCACCCGGGAAGACCTCATGGAAAAGGCAAGGCAAGACTGGCAAGAGGGGCGCTTTCCGAAAGTTCCGGGCGAAACGGAATATATTCCCCTTCCAGAGTGAAACCATGCTTCAATAATGCTCGAGAATCTGCCCAATCAAGATAATTGCAAAAGGAACAGTCACCAATGCCACCTCTCAGCAACACCGAGCCCATCCTGATCATCGAAGATGATCGCAATACCGCAGCCCTGATTGCAACCTATCTCGAAAACGAAGGTTTCGTGACGCATCAGGTACACGATGGTGCAGAGGCTCTGGCAGCAGCCCGTCAACAAGCACCCGGTTTTGTGATCCTTGACGTCATGCTGCCGCAGGTCGATGGTTGGGAAATCTGCCGTGAGCTGCGTAAATTTTCCGATGTGCCGATCTTGATGTTGACTGCCCGTGAAGAGGAGATTGACCGGGTGTTAGGCCTCTCCCTAGGTGCCGACGACTATGTGGTCAAGCCTTTCAGCCCGCGCGAGCTGGTAGAACGGGTCAAGGCGATCCTGCGCCGCACGGCCCGCCGACCGGATCCGGTCATCCGTTTCAGCCATGCCGGCCTGATTCTCGATGTCGAAAAACGCCGTGTCACCCTCGATGAGCAGCCGGTCGATCTGACCGCGGTGGAGTATAAACTGTTGCAGGCGCTGATGAGCGCGCCGGGCAAGGCCTTCTCACGCGACGACCTGCTCAGTCATGTCTATGAGCGCGGCGAAACCGTGATCGACCGGGTCGTTGATGTGCATATCGGTCACCTGCGCCAGAAACTCGACGACGACCCGGCAGAGCCTCGCTACATTGAGACGGTGAGGGGCTTCGGCTACCGTTTTGCAGAACGGCAAGACTCATGAGACTTCGTCTGCACTGGAAATTGATGCTGGCCACCACAATCCCAGTCATCGCCGTAATCACCGGGATCATCTGGCTGGCCTTTGATCAGCTGGCTGCTGACTATTTCATGGAGCTGATGGACAAGTACATGGTATCGCCCACCGATACCCACCGGGCCTTTTTAACAGCTGTGCACCGCTACCTGCTCTGGGCGAGTTTGGTCGCACTGCTGCTGGCCTTTGCCCTCAGCTACCTGCTCACCAAACGTGTGCTGCGCCCCCTCGTACAGATGAGCGAGGCCAGCCACCAGATCGCAGACGGCAACTTGACCGCCCGGGTAGATGCAAACCAAACCGATGAGATCGGTGAACTCGGCACGGCCTTTAACCTGATGGGGGATAGTCTGGAAAAGCTAGAAAGGCTGCGCAAAACCATGGTCGCCGATGTCGCTCATGAACTGCGTACCCCGCTCACTAACC
>JAOUDB010000375.1 GCA_029859485.1 Desulfuromonadales bacterium
TCACTGCTCCTGCAGCATCACCGAAAAGGATGCAGGTGTTACGGTCTTCCCAGTTAACAATGCGGCTCAGTATTTCGGCGCCAATAACCAACGCCTTCTTTGCGCGTCCGGCTTCAATACGATCAATGGCGCAGGACAGGGCGTAGAGAAAGCCACTACAAGCAGCAGAGACATCAAAAGCAGCAGCATTTACAGCGCAAAGATTCCCTTGAACGATACATGCCGTTGCCGGCCAGGGATAATCTCCAGTAATCGTACCAACCACGATCAGGTCGAGATCCTCTGCTGAAACCCCGGCCATCTCCATGGCACGCTCTGCAGCACGTGTAGCCAAATCTGAGGTTTGTTCGCCATCAGCAGCAATGTGACGCTCGCTAATCCCCGTACGCGCCCTGATCCATTCATCGTTCGTGTCGAGGAATTTCTCGATGTCCAGGTTGGTCAGAACTTTTTCAGGGACATAAGATCCGGTACCGGTAATGCGTGCTCTGATCAAAATTTTACTCCTTAAAGTAATGAATCAGCTGTAACTCACAATCAATGAAAGTATCAATTCTCGATCTGGAGTTCTTCGAGACGCTCACTCATCTTGCTGATCACCTGATGTGTCTCGCTGTCATGGGCCATTTTAATGGCGTTCATGATGGCCTGAGGATTGGAACTGCCATGACAGATCATTGCCGTTCCCTGTACTCCCAGTAACGGAGCTCCACCATATTCAGCATAATCGACTTTTTTCTTAAAAGCCTTGAGTGCCGGACGCGCGAGAAGATAGCCCAGTTTGGACAAAAACCTGGAGCTGAACTCTTCTCTCAGAATAGCACCAATCGCCTCCGCAAGACCTTCCGAGACCTTCAAAACAACATTGCCTACAAAACCGTCACAAACGACAACATCAACATTAGCATTGTAAATGTCACGGCCTTCGGTGTAGCCAACATAGTTAAGCGAAGTTCTCTTGAGGATCTGGTTGGCCTCTCGTGTCAACTCGTTGCCTTTAGACTCTTCCGAACCATTCGACAAAAGACCGATACGAGGCGTGGCCTTGCCCAGCATCTGGGCAACGTAAACACTACCCATCAAGGCAAACTGTACGAGATGCGGCGGTTTACAGTCAACATTGCCGCCAACATCCAGAACCAGTGTCTGGTCCTCAAGATTAGGGACAAGCGTTGCAATCGCAGGTCGATCAATGCCGGGAATACGTTTGAGAACAAACATGCCGGCGGCCATGGTCGCACCGGAATTGCCGGTACTGACAACAGCATTGGCACGACCTTCTTTAAGCATGTTGAAAGAGACCCGAATCGACGAGTCCTTTTTTTTGCGGACAGCATCAGATGCCGAATCTTGCATGCCAACAACTTCGCTCGCATGTTCAATACGAATGTCCAGACCCTGAGTGTCGTGTTTGGACAACTCCTCTGCAACAATCTCGGATTGGCCAACAAGAACAACAGGAATCTGCCATCTCCTGGCAGCCTTGACGGCACCATCAACTTCATAACGGGGAGAATTATCCCCTCCCATGGCATCGACAGCGACTACGGGGCGATTACTCAAAAGAAAGGCCCCTTATTCTTCTACGCCAAGGACATCCTTACCCTTATAACTGCCGCATGAAGGGCAAGCACGATGAGACTGCTTTGGCTCCTGACATTGTGGGCAGAGGGAAATACCGGGGGCTTTCAAAGCATCATGGGAGCGGCGCATATCGCGCTTGGATTTCGAGGTTTTTTTCTTTGGTACTGCCATTGTCTGTGTGTCTCCTTAAGAGTACCGGCAAAGCCGGCCTTTATATGTATTTCAGGGTTTCACCCTGTGTTGCTGACTAGATTTAAATTTTAAAGTTCTTCAGGGCCGCAAGGCCTGGATGAAGTATCGGCGCTTCACAGTTACAACTGCCTTGGTTCAGGTTACATCCACATGAGTGACAAAGCCCAAGGCAAGAGGCCTTACATAACGGATGCTGTGGCAAAGACATTACAATCTCCTGCTCTACATCCGGCAACAAATCAAGCTCAGGTCCAGAAAAATAAATCAGATCCATCTCATCGGCATGTAGTTCCAGCTCATCATCATGCGTCGCCTCACCTTCTTCTGCACTCATGTAAGTAAGCAAGACCGGCACATCAAGTCGTGTGCTGACTGGTGCCAGGCAACGGCAACAGGGAGTACTCACCAGAGTAGCCAAATGCCCACTGACTTTGATAAAGTCACCGACCCATGACACCTCAAGAGAACCTGTTATCGACTCATCGAAAGTCACGCTTTGCGCAACGACCATTTCAGCGAGGACCGGAAAGCTTGAAGCCTGTTTCTCAAGCTCTATCTGGCGCGGTCTTCTTTTAAGTTTGTCGATCTGTATCAGCACGACAATCTACCTCATGGGATTTTGAGCAAGGCGCCAGTATAGGAACCTCCATGAAACAGTCAAGAAGTTTTCACCTGTAGCCGAAATTAAGTCCCTTCTATTAACGTATTAAAGATAAATTTGCAAGACTTTAGTACCCGATATTAAGGGGCTCTTGCAATCCTGACAAGGCTGCGGTAGAACGGGTCACCACTGTATGGGAAAAGATCAAAGATGACACATAAAAACACACCGCAAAAGCTCGAATCTTTATTGCAGATTATGAGGGCACTAAGAGCCCCAAATGGCTGCCCCTGGGATATCGAACAGACCTCTGACAGCCTCACACCTTACATCCTTGAAGAGGCCTGCGAACTCATCGACGCAATCGAAGGAGAGGATCCGGAGATTGTTCTTGACGAGTTGGGCGATTTGCTCCTGCAGGTCGTATTTCTGACACAGATCTATGAAGAACAAGGGCTGTTTAACTTCTATGATGTTGCAGCCGGCATTGGAGACAAGCTGATACGACGCCACCCGCATGTTTTTGACCGCGAAGGAACCTCCACCCCAGAGGACGAACTTGACCAGCAGTGGGACAAGATAAAAAACTCTGAGAAAACCAACAACAAGAGCTGCCTGGCTGACCACCTGCCAAGTAAGCTGCCCGCATTGCAAAAAGCTCAAAAGCTCGTAAGCAGAATGAAGCGTAACAAGAGAGCAGAAGAGTTACCCAAAATGCTGAAAAGCCTGGTCAAGCCAGATTACGCAGAAAAAGCACAAGGGGATTTACCATTAAGTGAAGAAGCCTTGGGACAAACTTTATTCGAGCTTGTCAGACTGGCGCAAAATGCGGGACTTGACGCCGAGTCCGCGCTACGCAAAACAACCAAAAAAATCCTCAACAAGATCGACAACAACTGATTGCTCAAAACAGCGCTCAAAACCATAACGGCTGTCAAGAACTTTCTTGAAAAAATGACAAAAAATGAAAAAATCAATTTGTTTCGGGCATCTATCAATCTTGTCCACAAATCATGTGGACAAGCCGTTGATAACCATGTGAATAAGCAAACCCTCAAACGGCATAATAACAACTTATACCTTCTGCCTATTTTTTGGGCAGTTTATTTGTCCTTTAAAATCAGTAACTTACCAATTGTTTATATATAGAGAGAGATGTGGTTATTATAGAAATAACTCTCATTAAAAAATAT
>JAOUDB010000376.1 GCA_029859485.1 Desulfuromonadales bacterium
ACGCCCTGGTCTTCTCCTTTGCACTGTTACCGGTCGCAATGATGCCGCTAATGTTGCACCTGATGCAGCCCTTAAATGGCATTCATGTCCTGATGACGCCACATTTTACTTCAGCAATTTCAGCCTTTGGTATTGTCTTCATGACTTATGCCTGCATTGTCGCAGCTGAAATCTGGTTTGTTTACCGCAAGTTCATTGTTGATTCCGTCCACCGACTCAACGATAAGCAGGATCGTAGCGGACTGGAAAGTCTCCTGTTACCTATCTACAAAGTCATTTCACTCGGCGCGATGGACATCTCCAAAGGCGCCCTCGATTCCGACCACAAGGCAGTCAAGTTCCTTGCCGCACTTGGCATTCCGGTTGCATGCTTCCTTCATGGATATGCCGGATTCATCTTTGGTTCAGTCAAGGCCAACGCCCTCTGGATGACCCCCCTCATGCCGGTTATCTTCATCTGTTCCGCAGTTGTTTCCGGTATCGCGCTCTGTATCGTCAGTTACTACATTTTTATGGAGATGCGCAAATGGGCCGCCAAACGCGGTAAAAACTGGTTGCTTCCAGATGCTCTTGCTCAAGGTGGCACAGCGATTCCCGTCGAGCAACTGCGCAGCATTCAGGAGCATGAAGTCAAGATGACTTCAAAATACTTGCTGATCTTCATGACGGCCGCAATTACCCTTGAAATCCTCGACATGATTTTTCGTGGATATACTGCAGTCAAGTCCTGGGATGCCCTGCGTATGGTCATCTACGAACATGACTTTATGAAGATTTTTGTCTATCAGTATGGGCTTGGCAACTTCCTGCCGTTTTTGATGTTGTTGCTGCCGGGCCTGACGACCAGACGAGCGGTTGTCGCCAGCGTCCTGGTCCTCTTCGGTGTCTTCATGATGCGTTGGAATGTTGTCATTGGTGGGCAGGCTTTCTCCCTGACCTTTGCTGGCTTCATGGAATATCATCTGCCGATCATTCCTCACGACATTGAAACATTTAAAGAGGGGTTGGGAGGAATGCTGTCAGTCATTGTGACGCCCTTCATTATCTTCTATTTCCTCAACATGATTTTCCCCGCCTTCATGTCAGACGACGAGGCTCATTGAGCCTGGCATCAATGTAAATTGCAAAAGGCCGCTCCCTATTTGGGGCGGCCTTTTGCGTTTTCCTTGCCGGAACAACTATCCAGCGCTCTTTTCGCAGCTTTCCTAGTTGAACATCTTGGCGCCAAGGTAAGCGAGTGCCGGCCAGGCAATCAGTACGGCCGAGACAAAAGCAAAGACTCCGAGGACACCCATAACTGCGACGGTGTAACTGGCTTTAACATTATTGACGATATTGGCTGCGCTTCTCATGATATCTCTCCTGGGGAAACTCTCTTTGCTGAGAGTGTTGGTTGTTAAAATCTGATCCTAGTTAAACAGCTTCGCGCCGATGTAAGCGAGAGCAGGCCAGGCGATCAAGACAGCAGAGATAAAAGCGAAGATGCCGAGCATGGCAATGATCAGGACCATGTAACTACTTTTTACGGTATCCATAAAATTGGTTTGTGTTTTCATGACGACCTCCTGTCGAATGGGTTTTAACGTTGTTCCTTACTCTTGATTAAACTTTTAACATTAAATTACTTTCATGTCAACAAATAAATTAAAATTATTTCATGCAATTGTATTAAACTGCTAACCCTGCCTTTTTTCTTGTGTTTTTTAGTTCTTTTTGATAAAAACTCTCCAATTAATTTTTTTTACTAATTTAATAAAAATCTCTTTTGTTCGTATTCAAGCGGATTGATTAGAACCCTTTTTGCCGCTAATTTTGCAGAAACAGGAGCTTTCCATGGGTCAATTTGACATGGTCAAGGACTTCTTCCTTGGCATCAGTCGCAGCCGCATTTCTCTTATCGGTGGAATGATCGTCACCGTAACGACACCTTTTCTGCTTGCGTATATGCTGGCCGACACCGTCTGGCATATAAAAAACCCCTACTTCGGAGCCGCCGTATACCTGGCCCTGGGACCGGTCTTTCTAGGTGGCCTGGCAATGATTTTTGTCGGCGCTTTCTTTTTCCGTGGGGAAAGAGACGTTCATCTTTTCACCTTGCAATACCTGCGCAGATATTTCACAGAGCCGGACATGTTCGGCCGCCTGCGCAGGAATGTCTTTCTTATTGTTCTGCTGACATCGGTGAACTTTGCCGTGTTCAGCATGTTTCTGTACCGGGCCTACCATTACATGGAATCAACCCAGTTCTGTGGCCAGTTCTGTCACACGGTTATGGCTCCCGAGCATACCGCCTACGAGAATTCACCACATTCTCGGGTGTCCTGTGTCGAATGTCATATCGGCTCTGGTGCCGACTGGTTTGTAAAATCGAAGATTTCGGGTGCACGTCAGTTGATTGCCGTAGCCACGGCAACCTACCCGACGCCAATCCAGACTCCGGTCCATGGGCTACGTCCGGCACGTGATACCTGTGAGGAATGTCATCGCCCCGAACTTTTCCATGGCGACAAGCTGAACGTGACCAAGCGCTTCTTGCCTGACGAGCAGAACAGCACGGTCCACGATATTCTACTCATGAAAATAGGTAGCGCTGGCGATCGAGCACAGAGTTCACACGGTATTCACTGGCATGTTGCACCGGAGAACAAGATCACCTACCGGGCAACCGAGCATAACCGCATGGTGATCCCGGAAGTCACATTGACCAAAGCGGATGGCACGACAACCGTATTCCGCACCTCTGACGCGGACGAACTTCTTGCCGGAACGGGAACAGAAGGCAACATGCGCGAGATGGACTGCATCGACTGCCATAACCGTCCGTCTCACATCTACCTGTTACCTGACGATGCCCTCGACCTCAAGCTTGCCGAAGGAGGCATTCCCCAGAACCTTCCGTACATTAAACAACAAGCACTTGACTTGATCACAGCAGACTACGAAACCTCTGAAGCCGCACGCCAATCTATCACTGAGGGTCTCAACATTTGGTACAAGGAAAAGTATCCACAGTTGATAGCTGACAAACCGGAGTTACTGGCAAAAGCGATCGAGGGAGTTGTCAAAGCCTACTCCGACAATGTGTTCCCTGAAATGAAGGTGACCTGGGGAACCTATGTCAACCACATCAGTCACGGCCCCGACTTTGACATCGGCTGTTTCCGTTGCCACGACGACATGCACGAAAGCCCGGACGGCAAAACAATTTCAGCAGATTGCAACACCTGCCACACCCTGCTGGCCATCGAAGAGAAGAATCCTCAGATTCTAAAAACCCTGCAGGGAGAGGACCTCTAAAGACACCTCTCAAGAAAAAACAAAAAAGGCAGGCTCGATATCGAGTCTGCCTTTTTTGTTTTTTAATTCTTAGTGCTCAACACACCCGGAGGTCATAACCACGTCGCATGAAGGACTCGTTCATTTTCAAATCAGACCATGCAAGGCTCCACCGACAGCACCGAGTTCATCGACGCGCCTTTCAACGGCAGGATCTTCTTCAAGAGGCGGGGCATGGAATGGCTTACTCCTGGCGTCGATCACCAGGCTACCATGACAA
>JAOUDB010000377.1 GCA_029859485.1 Desulfuromonadales bacterium
TCCCCAGGCGTGTCTATCGCCGCCTGCCGACATCTTACATGTTGGTCGGAAGTCGTGAACTGGTAATCCCCAAGGAGAAGAAGGGCAAACTGATGGATGTCAAGATGCCTCGTTTTCCGATGCCGGCCTACGACTACCTGGCTTTCACGGAATACGAGAGCCTGCCCGGTGAACGCGTCAAACTCGGCGTGCGTATGAAAGAAGAGGATGGCAAGGTTGTTGTGGAGGGCGTTGTGCCGGGTTCAACGGCTGATCAAGTCGGAATTCTGGCCGGAGACATCATTGTCTCCATGGGAGGGGTTGTGATTGCAGACAGCTTTGACCTGGTCTATGAAGTCAATCAACGCGTCAGCGGAGACCAGGCGGCCCTGATTGTTGAACGGGAGGGTGAACAGATCAACCTCGACGTCACCTTCGCCCCGCTACCAAAAGCTGATGAACATGGCATGGGCAAGCACAAAAAGTAATAATTCTCACCAACTCACAGACCAAATAAGCAAGAGCCGCTCAGTTAACTGAGCGGCTCTTGTTTTATGTATCACTGTTCCGCGCAACGCGTCCCGCGCATCTCTCTTTTAAGCCTTGCCAGCACTCCCCAGCACAGCCTCATTCTTGTGATTAAGTAGCTTGATCAATTCCTTACGCGCCGCACCGAGGTATTTGCGGGGATCGAATTCACCGGGATTGTTGGCCAGATACTCGCGAACCTTGGCGGTCACAACAAGTCGGCCATCAGAGTCGATATTGATTTTACAGACAGCACTCTTGGCCGCTCTGCGCAACTGCTCTTCCGATACACCAACAGCGCCTTCCATCTTGCCACCATACTGGTTGATCAGGGTCACGTAATCCTGCACCACACTCGAGGCGCCATGCAGAACGATTGGAAAGCCAGGAATGCGTTTTTCGATCTCTTCGAGAATATCAAAGCGCAAAGGAGGGGCTTCCTCACCTTCCTTAAGCTTGAATTTAAATGCACCGTGACTGGTACCGATAGAGATCGCCAGGGAGTCAACGCCGGTTTTCTTGACGAAGTCCTCGACCTCTTCGGGCTTGGTATAGGTCGACTTTTCGGCCTGTACGTCATCTTCGATACCTGCCAATACGCCGAGCTCACCTTCAACGGTCACATCAAACTGATGAGCGTAATCAACAACCTTTTTGGTCAGGGCAACGTTCTCTTCGAAGGGCAGATGCGAACCGTCGATCATGACGGAAGAGAAACCATTATCGACACAGGATTTGCAGACTTCAAAAGAATCACCGTGGTCGAGATGCAGGCAAACAGGGAGGTCAACACCCATCTCATTGGCCATCTTCACAGCCCCCATCGCCATGTAACGCAACATGGTGGCGTTGGCATACTCACGGGCGCCCTTGCTGACCTGAATGATCACCGGAGAGCGACTTTCGACACAAGCAGTCACGATCGCCTGCAGCTGCTCGAGATTATTAAAGTTGTAGGCAGGTATGGCATAACCACCCGCCATCGCCTTGGCGAACATGTCGCGAGTATTGACCAGTCCCAGATCCGAATAATGTACCTTGTCGCTCATTAGTAAACCCTCCCTGTGGCTATTTCAGAAATCGTTTTATAAACGATCCTTAATACCAATTTATCCAAAACAAGTCCAGAGCAAACTCTGATAATGCTTCCGCTAGACGTTGCATATAATACGCCCCTGTTCTAGGATTAAGCAGGCTCTTCAACAATCAAAGCATGAAGCAGAATCAGAGAAGGAAGAACAAATGGATTTACGAAAACACGAGAAATATTTTTCAGACTGGAAAGAACGTGAGGAGCTTGCTGAAGCGATGCTCCCGATTATCGGCCGGCTCTACCGAGATCATGGCATTGTCATCACAGTCTACGGCCGCAGCCTGGTGCACGGTTCCATGGTGGACATCCTCAAAGCGCATCGTTTCGCCCGACAGATTCTCGAAAATGAGCTCTCTGTGCGCGACACTTTCCCGGTTTTACTGGCCATGGAAAACCTTGACCTGGCCCCCTCAAGAATTGACATCGGCAAACTGACCGTTCGCCTGCAAGCACAAGAGCCCGGGCAAGACGTATCGATCTTTGTCCGCCAGGAGCTCTCCAAAGTCAACACCGGGCAAACCTCTTTGCTCAGCGAGCCCCGCGATGTCGTTCTTTACGGTTTCGGCCGCATCGGCCGGCTGCTGGCCAGAATTCTGGTCGACAAAGCCGGCGGTGGCGACAAACTACGCCTGCGCGCGGCAGTTGTCCGCAAAGGCGACGATGACGACCTGATGAAACGGGCCAGCCTGCTGCGCCGCGATTCGGTGCATGGCCAATTCAATGGTGCCATCACCATCGACGAAGAAGAGAATGCGATCATCGCCAACGGCAACATGATCCGTCTCATTTATGCGGACGCCCCTGACCAGATCGACTACACAGAGTACGGCATCCAGGACGCCATATTGATTGACAATACAGGCAAGTGGCGTGACCGCGAAGGTCTTGGCCGTCATCTGCAAGCCAAGGGCATCAGCAAGGTCATTTTAACCGCCCCGGGCAAGGGCGATCTTCCCAACGTGGTTTTCGGTGTGAACAACGAACTGCTGACCGCTGAGGAAAACATCTTCTCGGCAGCCAGCTGCACCACCAACGCGATCGTTCCTGTTCTGAAAGCTGTCAACGACCGCTACGGGGTTGTCAACGGCCATGTCGAAACCTGCCACTCCTATACTAACGACCAGAACCTGATTGACAATTACCACAAAAATCACCGCCGCGGACGCAGCGCGCCACTCAATATGGTTATCACTGAAACCGGTGCAGCAAGCGCTATCGCCAAGGCCCTGCCCGAGTTAACAGGAAGACTGACCGGTAACGCTATCAGGGTGCCGACGCCAAACGTTTCTCTGGCAATTCTCAACCTCACCCTGGAAAAGAAAGTCAGCCGCGAAGGGCTCAACAGATATTTGCGCGATGTCTCTCTCGACTCACCGCTGCAGAACCAGATTGATTACACCAATTCTCCAGAAGCCGTTTCCAGTGACTTTGTTGGTTCTATCTATGCCGGAATCGTTGACTCGATCTCGACGATCGTTTCGGAAGACCGGATTGTTCTGTATGTCTGGTATGACAATGAATTTGGTTACAGTAGTCAGGTGGTGCGTTTGACGCAGAATTTGGCGGGGTTGGAATTGCCCGTGTTGCCATTTTAGCTTTATGACTTTTCATCTTCGCAAAAGGGCAACAGATTTGCAATCTGTTGCCCTTTAGAAAATGTGATATTTATTCACACCTACGTCACTTACTCATCAAAAAGATTATGCTTCCCACCACCATGCCCCACCGCCACAACCGCAACCGTCAACCGAACCACACAAACCTTTCTCTGCCGGTCATCAACAATACTGATATCCCAAACCTGCGAAGACCGCCCCAAATAAAGAGGTTTGGCCGTTCCGGTCACACAACCCTTGCGCACCGGTCGCAAATGACTGGCATTAATTTCCTGTCCAACACAGACCCAATGCTCAGGGTCAACACAAAGGTTGGCCGCGATACTGCCCAGAGTTTCC
>JAOUDB010000378.1 GCA_029859485.1 Desulfuromonadales bacterium
AAATGAACGATACAGAGAAAATGAACGATACAGAGAAAATGAACGATACAGAGAAAATGAACGATACAGAGAAAATGAACGATACAGAGAAAATGAACGGTCTAGAGGTAATGAACGGTCTAGAGAAAATGACCAGTTTTGGAAATGAATGCCCAACGATATAAATCGAAAGACCTCAACATTGGATCCGGGGGCTTTATTTTTTGTCACGACTTCTGGTGGCAAAAAAGGGCGTGTTATTAATAGAGACTTTAAGGCGAAAAATGATGGCCGCCTGGAGCAACTCTGAGTGTCCATTTTCTTATAGGTTAGTACTTCTGAAACGATTTTACTCCGGAACAGGGAGCCCACAGAATATCTGGAGTTTGACTGCAGGATATGGCCTGTTTATAGAAATAGTGAATATTACACAGTGCACGTTTTTAAGCTAAACCGTTTACACCATAATCGAGAAAGTGGATGCAATGGTTGACTGCTTAGATGATACGTCTTTCCCATACCGACTGAGACACTTCCCTGACTGGCAATATCTGCTACGCGAAGTCTATAATCTTTATCGTTTCAGCTCTGCCGGTGGCAGCTCGCAAATTCGTTCACATCAAAAAGAAGTTCGTCATCGATTGTCGCGGCTGCTGAACAATGACCCACCTATGAAACAGATTCAAGCATCGGAAAAACCTGTCTGTGCGCATTTATCAAGGGCACTCGATAGCGGGCGGTCTTATTCAACAGCCCCACTTGCCCGGGTGATTGAACGTATTCGCGACCAACTCTATTGGGAGTTCGGTTACGAAAAGATGTCACCTGGATTGAGCGATAAGTTTGCTTTCTCTGAATTTATGGGCCCCAAAGGTCCAATCGTATCGGAAGAACTAATTCTTGGGTTGGTGCTGTTTGCGCCGGGGACAACCTATCCGACACATAATCATCAAGACATAAGTGAATCATATTTCTGCTTGAGCGGCGCCATTTCAGAAAATGATGTTGGAGTCTATGCCCCTGGTTCTTTAATTCTCAATCCTCCTGAGCATCCTCATCGGATAACGACCAGTGATCAAGAACCTTCTCTTCTTGCTTATGCCTGGGTTGGTTCACCTGAAAAGTTGGTCAACCCAAAAATGGCTTTCATTCGGCAGAGGTCAAAATAAACCTTCAGCTTATGGATATTTGATGTACCAAAGATCAAAAAAGGACGCTAACAGAGCCTTTCAGTTTAAGAAATCTATTTGACGCAAAAACGCGAAGACGCTGAGTGGACCTTTTCGCTCCAAGGGAAAGGTCACGATCATGACCATCATGCTTTGTTTTTTCGAGCCTTTGCGTTTGATACGGGGTTAGCCTTAACCCATGCAGCAGCCTCCATCCCCCAGTTCCAGCTCAAGACCGGGTTTTTACCACTTAAAGGGAAAACCTGAATTGTCATCTCAGGTAAAGTCAACATCGCACAAGTGTGGTTGAACAACGTACTGCCCGGGTTGATAACCAGAGGGTTGCCGAGCTGTTCTGCAAAGACTTGATGCGTATGACCGACAACAAGTACATCACAGTGAAAATTTCTGAGGCAACATGACCAGGAGTGTCTTTCCTGCTGGATATGAGCGGCCTTTTCATCCAACAGCTTGATGCCATCCATCAAGGAGTCTGGCGGACTGGCGTGGACCATGTAAATCGTCTTTCCTGCGGCCTTGAATTCAATCACTGCAGGCAGGTTGCTCAGATACGCGGCAGCAACGCCTTCAAGGTCAGATCCGGAACGTTCAAGCCACCAGAGATCATGGTTGCCCATAACAACGCGACAGCGACTGTCGATCAAAGCCTGAACAGTCTCGTCCAGTTGTTTTCCATAACCGGCAACATCCCCAGCACACAAGATCGTCTCAACACCTTCATCCTCGAAGAGGGCAAGAGCCTCACGCAAGGGTTGCAACGTTGCATGAACATCACTGATCAGACCAATTTTCATACCCCACCCTGCCCGTGCAAATAGTTTCGTTACGGTGACATTATACTATTTATATTTCAGGGTGCAGGTTTGAGAAGGGGCAGCTCTTCGTGAAAGGAAAAAACCGCTGGAGATGAAGGGGGGATCATGCCTCCTGGAGCGAGCCAGCAATTCACTCCAGATAGAGGCAAGCCATCAATAAACGGGACGATAGTGATGTGGATTACTCTCGCCCGGGCAGCGAGACACCGCAGCTGCCATCACAATAAGGTTCATCACCGGTCAGGCCGCAACCACAGAGAAACACTTTCTGACGACGCTTGACTTTAAATTCCACAGGAGAGCTTTCGCTGCCACTGTGAGATTCATCACAAAAAGGCTGGTTCTGTGACTTTCCACATTTACACCGATAGTAAGTGCCCGGTTCGAGCGTTATGCCGATCGGCATTCCAGCATCATCGTTATTCATAAAAACTCCTTAAAAGATCGGTCGGAGGAACGCGGCAAACACCTTCATGGACAATTATTATTCATGCGCTCTCTGGTTGTTTGCTTTTTAATTTAAACCACGACCCTCGTACCGCGCTCCACGCGCCATTACTCAACAAACCAATCATAAATAAATTTACCAACCACACCAAGAACCACAAGCTCGACAAAAGTCATTGCAACCATAACCCAGACTTTGCGTTTGCCGCCCTTGAGTCCTTTTTGCAGGAAAGCGGGCATGAATTTGCCAAAGTCCTCGCTCATATTATCCCATGCTTCCGTAAAAACACTGTCTTGTTTTTTGGGCGTTGGTCGACTTTGAGCTTGCGGCTTATTGCCAGAGGATTTCTTTTTTAGTTTCTTCTGTTTACTCATTCTTTTTCCATACTGGGCAGACAGGCATGAGAGTAAATGCTGTCAGCAGAATTGCACGAGATGAAAACCGCGATATCATAGAACATGATAATGCGGCTAAGGTTATTCGTTAATTCCAGCTTCTGCAACAATTATTACGAATACTCTGAAAGATACAGGACGAATGGTTTCCTTATAACAAATCAACAAGTCTCACATTGATATTAGACCCTGTCGAGACATTCGATAAAAGGAGCCGTCAGAAGACACTTATGAGACTGCATGAAGACACTGACGATAAATGAGGAGGTAAAATTATGAGTAACGAGAGCAAATGCCCGGTTACAGGCAGAACAAGTAAAAAGGTCGCCGGCGGTGGCACCTCGAACCGAGACTGGTGGCCGAACCAGTTGAACCTGAATATCCTGCACCAGCACTCTCCCCTGTCCAATCCAATGGGCGAGGCGTTCAACTACGCCCAGGAGTTCAAGAGCCTCGACCTTGATGCCCTGAAGAAGGATATCATTGAACTGATGACCGATTCTCAGGAGTGGTGGCCAGCCGACTACGGTCACTATGGCGGGCTCATGATCCGGATGGCATGGCACAGTGCAGGCACCTACCGCACCGGCGATGGCCGCGGCGGCGCCTCTTCAGGTTCGCAACGTTTTGCGCCGCTCAACAGCTGGCCGGACAACGTCAACCTGGATAAGGCGCGCCGACTGCTCTGGCCAATCAAGCAGAAATACGGCAAGAAAATCTCCTGGG
>JAOUDB010000379.1 GCA_029859485.1 Desulfuromonadales bacterium
GTTGCCGTGATGATAGTTTCTGCAGGCTTTTCCTCAGCAAGCGCATGGCCTCCTGGGTCTGGAAAATTTCCCCTGGAGTCTGACGGCCATCTCTTGCCAGTTCCACCGGATCGGCAGAGTCATTGTCCTGGCGAAAGAAGAAGACTTTGCGCTTGATGCGTTCCCTGCGCAGAAAATCAATGGCCAGCCGGGTCGTCGTTCGGTAAAGCCAGGTGCCGATGAGGCTGTCTCCACGAAAGTCAGGCAAGGAGCGATGCAATCGCAAAAAAGCTTCTTGGGCCAGTTCCTCGGCATCTTCACGGGTGCCGACCAGGCGCCAGGCCAGCCCGACAAGTTTGCCGGTATGTTCCCTGACGATCTCCTCGAAACCGGACTCGTCACCCTTGCGGACTCTCTCCAGGAGGGCTTTTTCATCGATGTTGACCATCTGCCGAGGGTAGCGACTCCCTGCTGGCGTGTCAACGATTGCTGCCGTAGTTGATGGCACGTGTTTCTCCTGATTGCTGTCTTTGATGATTAGACGATCAAGAGAGGGAATGGTTTACTTAACGCTTAACGCAAAGGCGCAAAGATGAGAAGCAAGTCGCAAAGAAAACCAACGGCATGAGGTTGAGTTGTTAAGCGTTGACCTTCATCAGCTTTTATCAGAAGTTATCTTCGTTCGATAATGCCTCACACTTTGCGACTTTCTTGGCTTTTCTTAGCGTCTTTGCGTTAAAATGCCGGTCACTATTACAAACTCAAAGGAGCCACCATGCCTCAAATATCAGCAGATAAAATCCGTTGGGACCTAACCTCACTCTATGCCGACCTCGATGATGAAAAGCTGCAAAAAGATCTGGGTTCTGCTCACCAACAGGCAGAGCAGTTCCGAGACGCTTTCCACGGCAAGATCGATCATCCGGAAATAAATCCTGCAAGCTTCAGCAAGGCCTTAAAAGAATATGAGGACTTGCAACTTAAAATTCTCAAACCCTACCTTTTTGCACAGCTCCTCTTCTACTCTGAGAGCGATAACCCGGGACATACTTCTCTCGTGGCCAGGGTGCGTGAAGCCTGGCAGGCAATTCACGAGCTGACGCTCTTTTTGGAATTGGAAATCCTCACCCTTGAGGAAGGTGTGTATAGAACTCTTCTGGAGGATGCATCCGTTGCCCCGTTTGCTCATTACCTGTCGACAGTCCGGGCTCATGCAGCTTATACCCAGAGCGAAGCCGTAGAGCAGGCCCTGAAACGCAAGGACCTCTCCGGCAAAGAGGCGTTCGTGCAGCTCTTTGATGAACTGACCGCCGGCTTTTCCTATGCTTACCGGTTTCCGGGAGAAACGGAAGAACGCGAGGCCACCGGCGAAGAGTTACTGTCGTTGATTTACCACCCTGATCGTCAGGTTCGCGAAACGGCTTTTGCGACCTTTCTCGACAAGCACGCTGACAATGCGCTGGTGCTGACCAGCTGCTTTAACAACCTGCTGCTTGATCACGGTAAGGAAGCAGAGCTGAGAAATTATCCTGACCTGATGACGCCGACCCACCTAAGCAGTGAAACCGACCCGGAGATGGTCGAGCAGCTGTTGTCTGTAACCGAAGCGCACTACCCGCTTGCCCAAGAATATTTTGAGTTGAAGCGGCGTTTGCTCGGACTCGACAAGTTGAAGAACACCGATCTCTACGCACCCGTGGGTGTAGAGCCAAGGAAATATACGTTTCCTGAAGCCCTTGACCTGGTGATTGATGCTTTTCGCGGTTTTTCACCGGAAATGGCTGAGATCGTTGAACGCCTGGTCGCCGAGGGCAAACTCGATGTCACCCCACGCTCAGGCAAGTCAGGTGGCGCCTTTTGCATGGGCCTCTACCCCGGCGCTGATCCCTATGTGCTTCTGAATTTCACCGGAACCCTCCGTGATGTCTCTACCCTGGCCCATGAGTTAGGGCATGCGGTTCATTACGTCCTCTCTGGAGAGCAGAACTTTTTTCATTATCATGCGCCTTTGCCCCTGGCGGAGACGGCTAGTGTCTTCGGCGAGATGCTCTTGACCCGTGCGCTTTTGGAGGGTGAACCGGATCGGCAGACCCGCATAAGCCTGCTCTGTACAAAAATCGAGGAAATTATCGCCACAACCTTCCGCCAGACGGTCTTGACCCGTTTTGAGCTGGCGGCACACACCAGGCGTGGACAGGACTTACTGGCCGCTGACGAGATCTGTGAACTGTGGCTTGCCGAGAATGCCAAGCTGCTCGGCGATGGTGTTGAGATGATCCCTTCGTATCGTTGGGGTTGGAGCTATATCAGCCATTTTATCCATGCTCGCTTCTATTGCTATTCCTATGTCTTTGGTGAACTCCTGGTGTTGGCGCTCTATCAGAAATACCGAGCGGAAGGGGCCAGCTTTGTTCCTGCGTACATGAAGATACTGCGTGCCGGTGGTTCTGTAAGGCCTGATGCTCTGGTTAAGCCGTTGGGGATTGATCTCGCAGATCCTGGTTTTTGGAAGCAAGGCTATTGTCTTGTTGGGGAGTTGATTGATGAACTTAAAGAGTTGGTAGTTGTGGAAGCGGGAGGCGAGTAGCGCGTGAGGAGCGAGGGCTGCGAAGGCTTGTGGGGAAAACGCTCAACTTTAAATCAAAGTAAAGGTGGCCGGAATTAAACTCCGGCCACCTTTTGTCATGAATGGGTTTTCCGCCACGCGCTACGCGCAACACGCCACTACAAAAGTTCTTTAACTTTAGCGACGACATTGTCGACGGTAAAACCAAACTTCTCCATCAGCTGACCAGCCGGGCCGCTGGCACCATAACCCTGCATGCCGATGACCTTGCCTTTGAAACCAACGTAACGCTCCCAGCCGAAGGTTGAAGCCGCCTCAACAGCAACACGGTTCAGGCAAGCCGGAGGTAGAACCTGGTCGCGGTAGTCCTGAGTCTGCTTTTCAAACAGCTCCCATGAAGGCAGGGAGACAACGCGTGTGCCGATGCCATCCGCTTGCAATTGCTTCTGTGCGTCCAATGCCAGGGGAACTTCAGAGCCGCTGGCGATGATGATCGTCTGCAGATCGTCCTGTTCTTTGGAGAGAACGTAGCCACCCTGGTGGAGGCCTTCTGCTGCCCCGAACTGGGTGCGATCGAGAGTCGGCAGCCCCTGACGAGTCAGGATCAGAGCCGTTGGCCCCTGTTGATTGGCGATCGTTGCCTTCCATGCTTCAAGGGTTTCGTTGGCATCGCCGGGACGGATCACAGTCAGGTTGGGGACCGCTCGCAGATTGGGCAGTTGCTCGATCGGCTGGTGGGTCGGGCCGTCTTCGCCCAGGCCGATAGAGTCGTGGGTGAGGACATAAACGGTCTGTAGCCCCATCATTGCTGCAAGGCGCATCGGCGGGCGCATGTAATCGGCGAAGATCATGAAGGTGCCGCCGAAGGGGATCAAACCAGGCGTGTGCGCCAGGCCGTTGAGAATGGCAGCCATGCCGTGCTCACGAACACCGAAGTGGATGTTGCGGCCAACGGTGGTCGGTGTGTAGGAATCCTCGCCCACGAGGGTGGTGTTGTTGGAAG
>JAOUDB010000380.1 GCA_029859485.1 Desulfuromonadales bacterium
AGGGGGTCGCAAGTTCAAATCTTGTCATCCCGACCAGTATTTACAAGGAGCGACCTCCCCGGGGTCGCTCTTTTCTTTTGGCCTCCGGTCCTATTCTGGTCCGAAGTGATCCTCTAATTGACAATTTGATTGTTCAGGGATGTAGCGTTGGTGTGTTCCGGGGCGGGGTTTTGGCTCCGGGGCATCTCTGGGGCTTTTTGGGACATTCTTATAATTCAGTACTTGTGAGACTCGGAAACGTCTAGCAGGCTGGTAGCGGTTCACTCCTCTGTCCGCCGTTGATATGCTACAATCTATAAACGGTAACTATTTCAAGTTGATTTTATTTTCGTCACTAGAGGAAGCATCATGAGAATCGGAATATTTTACGGCGGCAGCACTGGCAATACCGCTTTAATCGCTAAACGTCTCTCGGAGCTAATCAACTCCGCACGCCTATTTCCTATTGCTAATGCAGTGCGGGCAGATCTGGAAGCCTATGACCTGCTGATTCTCGGCACTTCAAGCTGGCACGATGAGGGGGATCGCCTACAAAGTGATTGGAACGACGCCTATGATTGCCTGCGTGAGGCACAACTGGAGGGGAAAAAGGTCGCCCTATACGGTCTCGGAGATCAGATGAGTTATCCTGATGCCTTTGTCGACGGGATGAAGGCTCTGTATGATCTGGCGGTGGCGGCCGGAGCCAGCATCATCGGCAAATGGCCTGATAAAAACTACGACTACACATCCTCAGCTGCAGTTGAAGGGGATTATTTCATAGGCTTGCCCCTTGATGTCGAAAACCAGGAACAGCTTACCGAGCAACGTCTGGCCACCTGGGTATCTCAGCTGCAGGAGGAAGTGGGTATTACCTAATTCGGGACCATCGACTATTATGGGAACATAATTCCTTTTTTCCGAGGTTGCCCCGGCAACGCCCATCAAACCGGACACGTTAATTCTAATATGAGGAGACCATTGTTATGTCTGAAACTATTTGTAATTGCATGAACGTCGATCGTGAGACCATAGTCAAAGCCATTAAAGAAAAAAACCTGACTACGGTTGAGGAAGTGCAAGACGCCTCCACTGCGGGAACCGGTTGTGGTGGCTGTGTTCCTGATATTGAAGATATCCTGACGGATAATTCCTGAACAGAATTTTTAGGACTGAATAGATACTCTCAGGCAACCCTGGGGTGTATCTAATGATCGATTAAATCACTACCAATAATGGCCCTTCCGCCTGGAGGGGCCATTCTCATCTGTCAGGGTTTCTAGTAAACACCTCAAACCCCCACTTCTTATCATCAAAACAATGCGAGAGGAATTTTAGGAAACATCTCCTCTTTTCTACTGAATGCTATATCTCCCATGGGGGTGTCTTGAATTGCGTGATTTATAAGAAAAAATCCCGTAGCCAAAAGATGGAGGAGGTCTACGGGGCAATAACATTCAGGAGGCAAACAGTTATTTGTTTATCCTGAGTTCATTTTACCATTCCAATCTTTTTTTCTTCTTGGAAAACAAAAAATCCTTCTCACACCACCAGAGAGCGGGGCTTTGACCTGTTGCAGTGAAGATAAAAGGCCACCAAGGATTGAACCCTGGTGGCCATAGTTTTGTGGATTAAACCGCTTCCTAAATGTTTCTATCAATAAGAAGCCGTTTTCTCTCTCAGAATTTGTGGTGAATAGGACTATACTGCTAGAGATTCGAGACCCTTCAACCAGTTTTCTAAAGCTTCATAAGTTACCGGTTTTGGAATCACATGACACCCAAGGGTGGTTGCTTTTTTATGTTCTTTATCTGTTAACGTGCTAGCCATAAGTGCTTTTCGTTGTTTATTTACTGTACAGCCTTTCTCTGATTGGAGTTCAATCAAGCTTAATCCATCAATAGCTGGACAATCGTTATCAATGAGCAAAAATTCAGCACAAGGCTTTTTTGTGTGACACTGTTGCCCCACAGACTTAACTGAATTGCATACCAAAAGGTCAGAGATAAGAATAGGTTTGTAGCCTAACTCCTTCGTGTACAATCTAAGGTCATCTCTGACACTGTCTTCATGCTCAATAATCAGTAAATTACGCATATCCTCTCCCGCTCAATAACGTTCCAAAGCTGTAGCACTCACCCTTAATCCAGGTCTCA
Source organism: Desulfuromonadales bacterium (assembly GCA_029859485.1). Taxonomy (GTDB): domain Bacteria; phylum Desulfobacterota; class Desulfuromonadia; order Desulfuromonadales; family BM103; genus M0040. Next base: position 2,136 of record JAOUDB010000380.1, read on the forward strand.
GAACCCCTGCGACTGACTCACCCGCCTTCATGTTTCAGAGGGGTGGTTTCTGAGACATTATGTAAATCAAACATGATCTGACTTTCGCTGCAAGATGTGGTTGAAGTCAAAGCTGGTTATCTTGAACGATCTCGCAAGAGTCATGCTCCTACCTGCTTGAAATTCTTTCTTAAAACTCTAGACAACTGATAATACACGTCATTGGTATGGATACTTGGGTTCAAACCAGCGCCCCCATGCTCCCAACGCAGGTGTACTCTTTCCTTTGGTTCACTGTTGTTCCGTTTTCATATTTGACGTTATTGCCATGTTATTTGTGCGTGATGTGTGCTTATAAATGCCAAGAAAATTTCACAAAGTTGATCGTGATCTTTGCTCAACAAATATTGTTGTTCATCATCAATTTCGCTAATGTCCCAACCAGCAACGGAACGTTGCATTGCTATGTCCCCCAACATATCTTGTTTCATAATCTTAACTCCTTTTCTTCGTAACTTTTTAAGCATTAAACAAGGCAAACTTGCCACACTTTTCTTGACTTAATAAAAAGACTCCGGAGGCAAAGGAAAGGTTGTTCAGGAGGTTTAAATACTCAATGCGATTGGTTAGTTCGTATTGTTGAACGTACTTTAAATGATGACATGTGACAGGTATGTTGAAAAAATGTGAATAAAACGTGAAAAGGTTTTATTCTCAGAAAACACGACTTCTGTGACGAAATCGGGCTTCTTATTGATAGAGACATTTAAGGCGACAAAATGATGGCCACCTGGATCAATTCCGAGTGGCTATTTTCTTTTAGGGGAAATGATATGATGTAAGTTGTGATGAAAAAATCAAACATGTAGCTTTATGATAACGGCTAACTCTTAACAACCGAGTCTAAAAAAATAAGGGCAAAATTGTTCGGATTTCTTGCAAATATTTCCTGTCCAAAGTGCAATAGCACCAGACTAAAAAGGGTCCACCGTCTCCCGTGGATGAAAATATTTGCTAAATCAATGCTATTTAAATGCCTTGGTTGTCATCAACATTTCCTTATATGGCTAATTTTCTATTTAAAAGTTAAGGACCTCCAGAATCAAGACAAAAAATAAAATTCAACCAAAATCAAATTCTCACAAACCACGACTTATGAGACGAAAAACGGCTTTTTATTGATATAGGTATTCAGCAAGCTAAAAACATAACTACCAGGGACCGATCCTTGGTGGCTTTTTATTGGATTGCAGGAACCGTAGGAAAGCTGATCTGGGGTTGGCTTGACCTTGGAAACAGATTTAAGACAAGATAGAAGACAGATTCATAAGAGCCGAAGGAGAACTGCTAAAGAGCTGTAAACAAAGGGCGACCTGCACCGCCTCAGTGGAGATAATACATGTGGCCATTACGTTCAATCTGTTA
>JAOUDB010000381.1 GCA_029859485.1 Desulfuromonadales bacterium
ATCTATCGCCGCTGCATGATGCGCATCCTCAACCAGCTGGCCGCCAAAGACCAGGCCAAGGCGATTGTCACGGGCGATGCAGTTGGCCAGGTGGCCTCACAGACCTTGAGCAACCTGCAGTGCATCCAGGAGGCCTCGCAACTGCCAGTCCTCTCGCCGTTGGTTGGCATGAACAAGGATGAGACGATCCTGATTGCCAAACAGATTGGAACCTACGAACATTCGATCGAACCCTATCCTGACTGCTGCTCCTTCATGATTGCCCCACACCCCGAGACGCGTGGTGTTCTCGATCTGGTCAAGCAATTCGAAGCCAATATCGATGGCCTCGAAGAGCTGTTGCTGGAGGCCGTGGAAAGTATTGAACGGCTTGAGTTTTCATAGCCGGAGCCGGAGACACCTTTCTTTCCTTCCGTCCTGAACGGGTCGGTTATCTCCTCGGCACATGACCTGAGGTGCGATAACGCTCATCGACCCTTTCTCCACGACTTACCGGATCATCCCAGAACCTCCTGTTGGTCATCCTGCTGACATCGGCCCGGCTCAGCCCAATATCAGAGAGCAACCGATCATCCATCTCGGCCAATTGCCGACGTTGTTCAGAAAGTTGATCCCAGCGTATGATGGTGTTGCCGATACGCTTGAGGATGCTGCCGAGGTCTTGCCAGAAGCCATTTGTCGGGCGCTCTATACATGGGGTGGGGCATCTTTCCAGGATCATGTTCTGTCTCCTTTTTATGGTTTGTGTTCTGTTTGAATCGACTATAGCGAAATAAAACTTGATCAATCAAACGAATTGTATTTATGCTAGCTATCAATATTATTGATACATGGAGGTCTTATGGCGATGAACCTGCCGACTGATTTGTTGCGAACCTTTGTTGCTATTGCTGATACCGGAAATTTCAGCCAGGCTGCAGAGCTGGTGCATCGCACCCAGTCTGCTGTCAGTATGCAGATCAAGCGTTTGGAGGAGTTGGTTGAGAAACCACTTCTGAAACGCGACAGTCGACATTCGAGCTTAACCTCGGATGGTCTGACTCTGCTCGACTATGCGCGGCGAATTCTGAAACTGAATGAAGAAGCTGTTTCGCTTCTGACCCGGCCAGAGCTTTCCGGTTGGGTGCGTATTGGTTTGCCAGATGATTATGCGACCCGTTTTCTCCCCGAGATCCTCGCTGGATTCTCGCGTACTCACCCGCGGGTGCAGGTTGAGGTTATTTGCGAGCCCAGCACCCAGTTGCGTCAGCGCATGAAGCGCCAGGAGCTGGATCTGGCAATGACGACCTCGGCTGTTCCTGACGAAGAGAACACCTTGTTGTTGAGTCAAGAAGCGGTGGTGTGGGCTACCTCGGAGCAGCATCGACCTCACGAAGAAACCCCGTTGCCACTGGCCTTGTTTCCCAATGATTGTATTTACCGAACCTGGGCGATTGAGGCGTTGGAGAATGCAGAGATTGCTTATCGGGTCGCTTATAGCAGCCCAAGTAATATGGGCTTGCAGTCAGCGGTTATTGCGGGGTTAGCTGTAACGGCGACAAGTTTGAGCATTATCCCGCCGGGGATGCGTCAGCTGCTGCCCGAAGAGGGGGTACCCTTATTGCCGAGTGTGTATTTCCTGTTGCATCGCAACCCGGCAACTGACAATTGTATTGTTGATTCTCTGGCTGAACATATTGCCAAAGCTTTTGGGGCTGTTGGTCAATGAGATACCAGATTTGAGACAAAAGCTGGGATTATTCTGTTTTCAGCAGCTATCAATAGAGTAGGTTAGTGTAATTTTGCAGCATGTATATAGGATTTACTCTATTGATAGTTATGTGCTTATTATCTATTATATTCAACTACTTATAGCTTAATGGATAGGTGAAAGTAACACGTGAAGCTACTGCTAAGCAGTTAGCATTCTTTTGGCAGATAGCAACGTTCAGGTAATAGCTGAGATTTGTTTGTAGCAGGCAATCTATTTACTTCGCTTAACTTGCATGTAAGCTAATTGAAAAACGTGAATTGCTTTAAAGGGGTTGTTTATGACTAGGAGCAACTGTCTGCGAGAAATTTTTTCGCGTGTATTTGTGATGCTGTGCAGCGTAATTCTTCTTTTATCTCAAACAGCTTATTCAGATGTAATCATTGAGGGCGAAAGAATGTTCCCCGTTCTGGGGGATGAAGGGATGGTGGCAACAAGTCATTTTATTGCTAGCAAATCGGCTCAAAAGGTCCTGAAAGAAGGGGGTAATGCAATTGACGCTGCGGTGACAGCAGCCTTTGTGCTGGCAGTCACTCAACCAAGGTCGGGAAATATTGGAGGAGGTGGCTTTATGATGATCTCCTCTGAAAAGAAGAATGAAGTCGTTGCTATTGACTATCGAGAAAAAGCACCAAGTAAAGCAACCTTAGACATGTTCCTCGATAAAGACGGTAATGCCGTTAGTGAATTGTCTCGTTATTCCCATCTAGCCACAGGGGTTCCTGGAACAGTTGCAGGCTTGGCTATGGCTTTGGATAAGTACGGCACTATTAGCCTTTCAGAAGCCATGAAACCGGCGATTAAACTTGCTGATGAAGGTTTTATTGTCACTCAACGGTTTAGCAATGGCCTTAAAGATAAAGAGGATCTGTTGAAAAGGTGGGACTCATCTGCCCGGGTATTCTACAAAAAAGATGGTGGTTATTACGAGCCCGGCGACCTATTTAAACAGAAAGATCTCGCAGCAACCTTAAGCCGCATAGCGGAAAACGGTGCCAGCGAATTTTACGAAGGGGAGACCGCAAAACTACTGGTCGCCGAGATGGACAAACATGGCGGTCTGATTAGCTTGGAGGACATGAAAAATTATTCTCCGGTGATAAGGACTCCGGTGCATGGGACGTATCGTGGCTATGATGTCTACTCAATGCCTCCACCCAGTTCCGGTGGCGTACACTTGATTCAGATTCTCAATATTCTTGAAGGTTACCCGGTCGCTCAAGATGGTCATAATTCTGCAAGAAACATCCATCTTATGGCAGAGTCTATGAAACTGGCCTATGCGGACCGCTCGCTGTACCTTGGGGACGAGGATTTTGTACAAGTCCCTATGAAAAAGCTCACTTCGAAAGAATATGCAACAACCCTTCGAAATAAAATTGATGACGAAAAGGCAACTCCGAGTAATCGCATTCGACCTGGTGAGTTCTTGTCATTCGAAAGCAATGAAACGACGCACTTTTCTATTGTGGACAAGTTTGGCAATGCAGTCTCAAACACTTATACAATAAACTTTAGCTATGGTTCTGGAATTGTCGTAGAGGGGGCCGGATTTTTACTGAATAATGAGATGGACGATTTCTCGGCAAAACCAGGAGTGCCGAATGCCTATGGCCTGATCGGCGGCGAGGCAAACAAGATTGAACCGGGCAAGCGTATGCTTAGCTCCATGTCGCCAACCATAGTTAAGAAAGAGGGGAAAAACTTTTTAGTTACAGGGAGCCCCGGTGGCTCTCGCATAATTACTACTACACTACAGGTGGTCATGAATGTTATCGATCACAA
>JAOUDB010000382.1 GCA_029859485.1 Desulfuromonadales bacterium
CTTCATCCCAGTAGGCACTCGTCAGCAGGTAATCGAACGACAGGTTTGATAGGAGATGCTCATGCATGTTGACCATGCCCGGCATCAGCGTGCGCCCGCCGCCGTCGATCACGGTGGCGCCGTCGGCTTTCAAATTCTTGCCCACCTGCTTGATCAGGTTGCCTTCGACCAGCACATCGGCGTCGATCAGCTTGTCATCGCTGCCGTTGAACACCTTGACGTTCGTGAATATCGTGACGGCGGGCTTTTCCGCGTCTGCCGCTTGGGCCGGCGCCAGCGCGAACGCACCCACGGCTACTACAAATGCAATAAAAATACTTCTAGTCAGTTTCTTCATTGTTAAAGCCTCTATGTAAATATGTAATAACGGTTCAGTTTCGGATTGCACGTCAATATATTCAGTAAAAAACCGATGCTTCAATAATAAATTTATTTACTACTCCTTGGTAACTTTCAACAGCTAACCTTCAACGACAGCGAGGCGCCGATGAGTAATGTTCCGGGAATCAGCAGTATTGCAACTCAAAAAGAAGTATTTCAACTTTTAAATCCGCTAAACCAGCGTATAATTGTTCGATTGCAATATATTTATTCGATTGCAATATATTTAATATTATGGATACCCAATTAACGCGTCTTGACATTTCGTGCCATTGGCCGCTCTGGGATCGCTCCGCTCAGCCTGCGGAGGAAGGCTGTTCCCGGCATTCGGTAATTCGCCGACAAAGGTCTATTAGGATTCTGATCGGTGCTGGATTTAAACTTGTCGGACAAGTGTCAACCTGGTTTACTCATCGATGAATTCGTTTCACATAACCAAGACTCCGACGCTGGCTTCCTATGTGTCGGTGCTAAGAACGATCGGTGCACCGGTGGACGCGGGCCTTCGGCGAGCGCGCCTGTCGACCCTGTTCGAGGAGATTCCGGATGCATGGGTCTCTTATGAACAAGTGGCGTGTTTCACTGCGGACATGGCCGTCCGCGAGGGAATCCCGGACCTCGGGCTTATCCCGGAGGCCGCCGATCTTGAGCGGAGCCTTGTCGATGACTTCCTCGATCCACTGATGAGCATCCCGACACTGTTTCAGGCAATGCAGGCAATACCGTCGCTCGCGCGCCAGCAATCCCCGACCGTCCGTTTTTGGCTCGAAACGGCGGAGGACCAGGCCCGTGCCTGCCTCCTGCTGCCGTCGACGCCTGAAGAACTCGGCCATGCGATCGGCGAGACCCGCACCTTGCGCTTAATTGAAAACATCATCCGGGCCTTTGTCGGGCATGATTTCGTACCTACGCGAGTGCTGCTCGCCTCGCGTCCAAGTAACCTGCAGTTCGATCTTGAGTCCGCCTATGGGGGTGCGCCCGTGCGGACGGGTCAACCCTATGGCGCGATCGAGTTTCCGCGCGTGCTGTTAGGCTCGAAACACATCACGGTAGGCCTCAGTTCCGCAGGCGCTGACGGACCAAACGCGACTCTCTCGGAGGCTTTGGAGCTATGCCTGCCTCCCTACCTGCTCGAAGGCTACCCTCACGCGGCGCTGGCGGCAGAGATCACGGGCTACACTATGAGAACCCTGCAAAGGAAGCTGGCCGAAGAGGGAACTACCTATAGCAATATCGTTGACCGGGCCAGATGCCGCGTCGCAATCTCGCAACTGCAGGGTAGAGACTTGAGCCTGGTCGAGCTAAGTGAGCGGCTGGGGTATTCCGAACAATCGGCCTTCTCGCGGGCCTTTCGACGCTGGACCGGGCTCTCGCCGGGCGAGTATCGAGCCCACACACGCTCCGCTTGAATAACCGGTAAATAGAGATCAACACGGCCATGGACCTCAAACTCAAAGGCAAGCGAGCGCTGGTCACCGGCGGCACGCGCGGCATGGGTCGGGCCATCGCCAAGACGCTGGCCGGCGAGGGCTGCAACCGAAATAGGAACGCAGAAACTTTCCTGGGCCTTCCAAAGTGCGGCCTGTTTACAGGCTTTAAAGAGCACCCATTCACCAATCGGTACAATGAGCCCCATTTCCTCGACGATGGGAATAAAGACCTCGGGTGAGATCCAGCCTTCTTCCGGGTCGCTCCATCTGATCAAGGCCTCAAGTCCCGAAATCTTACCCGTTTTAGCTTCGACCTGGGGCTGGTAATACAACTCCAGCATCTGCCTTTCCACGGCCTTTCTGAGTTTGTCTTCCATCTTCAACCTTTCCCTGGCCGCATCATTCATGGCTGCAGAAAAATACTGTAAGTTATTCTTGCCTTCCTGCTTGGCCTTGTACATGGCCAAATCGGCCTGCTTGATCAGATCGTCAACCACCATACTATCGTCGGGATAGATGGTAATACCGATACTCACACCCACATATCAGTCATGGCCATAGACACTGAAGGGTACACCCAAAGCCTGAATAATGCGTTCCGAAACCAGCTCAGCGGTATGTAGATCTATAAAGAAGGTCGACACCCTGCCCAAGGACAAAGCCATCGTCTTTGTCTGTAACAGCGGCGGCCTGGCCGGTGAGGCCTATGACATCGTCAAGATGCTGAGAGATGATCCTAAGATCTACTTCCTGGAGGCAGAAATTAGCCACAACAAGGATGGGAGTTATACCCTCAAGGCCATCTCAGGCTATCTTGATTCATGCTGTAATAAAGCCCGGGTAATACCCGGGCTTTATTGACTCTATTTAAACCAACCTTTGTGTTTGAAAAACCAGATAAGTGAAATTGCCAGAGTCGCCATGAATCCCAGGGCAATGGGATAGGCATAGTGAAATTTCAACTCGGGCATATACTCGAAATTCATGCCATAAATCCCTGTGAACAGGGTCATCGGTAAAAAGATCGCAGAGATCACGGTGAGCATGGCCAGCCGTCGATTGGTTCGATCCTGCTGATTCATGGCATAGCGCTGCCGAAGGGTTTCCAGGCGGGATCCCAGACGGTCAATATCCCGATCAAGATTATGGGTAATAGAGATAATATTCTTAAAATAGCCACTACCAGCAAATGTTAGCGCCGGCGTATCAATGAGACCTAGAATGTCATAACAGGCAGACTGCTCACTCACTACACCGTCTATAATACGGACCTTTTCCATTTGATCCAGAATCTCTTCTATCTCGACATCATCCATGTCCTTATCCATACGGTCTTCGATAACACGAATCCTGGAACGCAGTTCTCTATAGGATTGCATGATCTGTGACGATAACGCGACGAGCAGCGTATAGACCAGGCTCGGGATACTCGACTCTTGTACCTGTATTTCCTGGATTAGCGAGGCGCGCTCTCTCATCCTTTTCCCCATTGATGAAGGATAAAACGTGATGCACAGATTCTTCTTACAAAGAAAGACCATCTGATGCTCGCAGGTGAAATCCCCGTGCCAGTATAAAGGGATCTGAAACAGGACTTCGTTAGCCAGGGGTATGACTCGGGTCGCCTGTATCCGCTCACCGCTTAGCTTGATTATTGCATCACTGATCTGAAATTGTTCCAGCCAGGCGATGAGCTCATCATTCTGGTACTCCTCC
>JAOUDB010000383.1 GCA_029859485.1 Desulfuromonadales bacterium
GGTTAGTGAGCGGGGTACGCAGTTCATGAGCGACATCGGCGACCATGGTTTTGCGCAGCCTTTCTAGCTTTTCCAGACTATCCCCCATCAGGTTAAAGGCCGTGCCGAGTTCACCGATCTCATCGGTCTGGTTCGCATCTACCCGGGCGGTAAAGTTGCCGGCTGCGATCTGGTGGCTGGCCTCGCTCATCTGTACGAGGGGGCGCAGCACACGTTTGGTAAGCAGGTAGCTGAGGGCAAAGGACAGCAGCAGTGCGACCAAGCTCGCCCAGAGCAGATAGCGGTGTACTGCGGTTAAAAAGGCCCGGTGGGTATCGGTGGGCGACACCATGTACTTGTCCATCAGCACCATGAAGTAGTCGGCCGCCAGCTGGTCGAAGGCCAACCAGATAATCCCGGTGATTACGGCGATGACCGGGATTGTGGTGGCCAGCATCAATTTCCAGTGCAGACGAAGTTTCATGAGTCTTGCCGTTCTGCAAAGCGGTAGCCGAAACCCCTCACCGTCTCAATGTAACGCGGCTCTGCGGGGTCGTCGTCGAGTTTCTGGCGCAGGTGACCGATATGCACATCAACGACCCGGTCGATCACGGTTTCGCCGCGCTCATAGACATGGCTGAGCAGGTCGTCGCGTGAAAAGGCCTTTCCCGGCGCGCTCATCAGCGCCTGCAGCAGTTTATACTCCACCGCGGTCAGATCCACCGGCTGCTCATCGAGGGTGACACGTCGTTTTTCGACATCGAGAATCAGGCCGGCATGGCTGAAACGGATGACCGGATCCGGTCGGCGGGCCGTGCGGCGCAGGATCGCCTTGACCCGTTCTACCAGTTCGCGCGGGCTGAAAGGCTTGACCACATAGTCGTCGGCACCGAGGGAGAGGCCTAGGACCCGGTCGATCTCCTCTTCGCGGGCGGTCAGCATCAGGATCGGTACATCGGAAAATTTACGCAGTTCACGACAGATTTCCCACCCATCGACCTGCGGCAACATGACGTCTAGGATCACAAACCCGGGGGCTTGCTGGCGCGCTATGGACAGGGCCTCTGCACCGTCGTGAACCTGATGTGTGGCAAAGCCTTCTTTCTCAAGATAGGTTGCGATCAGGGCCGCAGTGTTGCGATCATCTTCGATGATCAGGATGGGCTCGGTGTTGCTGAGAGGTGGCATTGGTGACTGTTCCTTTGGCAATTATCCTGATTGGACAGATTCTCGAGCATTATTGAAGCATGGTTTCACTCGGGAAGGGGAATATATTCCGTTTCGCCCGGAACTTTCGGAAAGCGCCCCTCTCTCCAGTCTTGCCTTGCCTTTTCCATAAGGTCTTCCCGGGTGGAAACCAGGTTCCACCACATAATCCGTTTTCCCAGTGGGGCGCCGCCGATGATCACCAGTGTCGTATCTTCTTTTGCGACCAGTTCAAGGCCCGGAGTCTCGTCTAAAACGGCCATGGTATGTTGTGGAATCAGGCACTCTTGAGCAGAGACTTCTCCCGTAACGACGTAGACGGCTCGTTCCTCGATATGTTCAGGCACGACGATTCTTTGTCCCGCTTTTAATTGCGCTTCGACATAGAGGGTTGATGAAAAGGTTTTCACTGCTGCTTTAGCCCCGTAGGCTTCACCGATCATGACCCGTATCGTCCTGCTGCTCTCCTCAATCAAGGGCAAGTCATCGGAGCCGTAGTGAGAAAAGCCTGGCTTGGTCTGCTCATCTTCTTCCGGTAGTGCCAGCCAAAGCTGCAACGCGTGCAGGGTATGCCCTTGTTTGCGGATATCGGGGGGCGTACGCTCCGAGTGGGCAATGCCCTTGCCGGCGGTCATCCAGTTGATTTCATTTGGCCGTATGTGCTGGACTTTACCCAGGCTGTCTCGATGCAGTACCTCTCCTGCGAAGACATAGGTGACCGTGGCCAGGCCTATGTGCGGATGGGGGCGGACATCAATGCCTGTGCCGGGTGCGAAGAGGGCGGGGCCGAGGTGGTCAAAAAAGATAAAGGGCCCCACAGAAGGTTGCTCCCTGGACGGCAAAAGCCTGCGGACGCTAAAACCTCCGAGGTCTTTGTCTTTCGGTTCAAGTCTCATTCTTACAGCGGAACAAGAGTTCTCGGAGCTCTTTTCACAGTCGACATTTTCGCCAAGTAAATCGCTCATGCTCTGGCCTCTTTCTTCTCGCCGTCCAGGGTTTCCTGATTATAGCCCCAACCCTTGCAGGAAGGCAGATCAATAAGAATGAAGTCGGTGTCTAGCGGTGCGTGAAGGGATAGGGGCTGTTCGGAATCGATGCGCGCTTGATCGCACGCTTGCAATCGTTGACCATCTACAGTTATTTCTCCTGTGCGGAGATAAAGGAAGAGCCTGCGGCCAGTGGTCTGGTCGAAGGATAGGCTGCGCCCGGCTTCAAGTTTACAGCGGTAGATTGTGGCATCGGTATGAAAGCTGACAACATCGTTAATACCTTGCCCGGAAGCTATCGGCAGCAATGTGTTCTGCCAATCGCGCGGCTGAAAGTTTCTCTGGTCGTAGCTGGGTTTGAGCCCTGGTGTGTCGGGAAGAATCCAGATCTGGTAGAAGTGGACGGGTGTCTCAGCCAGGTTGAATTCCGAGTGGGTCAGCCCGGTTCCGGCCGACATCCTCTGCACATCCCCCACTTTAATGACGGCCTTGTTGCCCATGCTGTCTTCATGGGTCATCTCGCCTTCGAGTACGACGGTAATAATCTCCATCTCATTGTGGGGGTGTGTGGGGAAGCCTGTGCCCGGTTCCACCACATCATCGTTGAAAACCCGCAATGGGCCGAACTGAATGTTTTTGGGATCAAAATAGCTGGCAAAGGAAAAGAGCCAGAAGGTTTTCAGCCAACCGAAATCAGAAAAATGGCGTTGTCCTGATTTTATAATCTCCAACATCCGGGTCTCCTGGTTAGAGCTTGTGAACAAGTTGTTTTGGCCGCGGCCAAGAAGGGGCTCATGAATAGCGGGATAGAACACACCCCTGTTTGAATAAAGTACTCAGTCAGCAGTCTTTTCCTTCCCCGTGAACTATATCGCAAAAAACGGACAAGAAAAGAAGGTCCGTTTGCTGCGCGGCTTGAGAAAAAGGGCCTGTGTTAGAAAATTGGATCGGCGTAAGCTTTTGGCCGGTAGCTGAGACTGATCTCCTCTTTACCGGTCATGCTCGAGGAAAGCGGGTATATGGTGTCGTTGAGGACCAGGGCCAGAAAACGGGTCAACTCCTCTGTTGCACTGTAGTTGATATGGTCTTTACGCATTCCCGCCTCGAAATATTCAACAAGGGAGGGGGTTATGACGATCTTTATTTCGATCTTTTCTGACATGACAGACCTTTCTCGCTGCTGTTCTCTCCGCTGACCAGATGTACGGCGCAGGAGATACAGGGATCATAAGCACGTACGATGCGTTCCGCGACCTTGCACAAGCGCTCATGATCCTTTTCATTGGCGAGGTCTGCCATGATCTGGGCTGCCATTACGCGCTGATTGATTGCGGTTGGCGTGA
>JAOUDB010000038.1 GCA_029859485.1 Desulfuromonadales bacterium
ACCTCTAGAGAGAGAAACGAACGGTTGGTAAAGAAATTATTAATTCTGACAATAACTACTGGAGTGAAGTAGATAACCAGACAAATTGATAATTGGCGAGGAACCAGTGCCCCTCACAAAAAAACTCCAGCGATAAGATGACGGTTATCTTGACAGCCGTCCTCTGGATGAATAGACTTCGGCAGACTTTTGAAGCCGGTCTGATGACCAATTAAGGAGAATAACCCTATGAACAGCTGTCCATGCGGAAGTGGCAATGATTACACTGCCTGCTGCGAACCGATCATAAGTGGCAAGAAGAAGGCCGACACAGCAGAACAAACGATGCGGGCGCGTTATTCAGCTCATGTAAAAGTCGAGGTCGACTTCATTTACAACAGCACCCATCCCAAACATCGAGAAGGCTACGATCACAAGGGAACACGCAAGTGGGCCGAGGAATCGGAATGGTATGGCCTGGAGATTGTCAGCACCAGCCAAGGTGGCCCCGAAGACAAGCAAGGGGAAGTGGAATTTATTGCCAAGTTCCGCGACAAAGAGGGTCGGCGCAGCCATCACGAGCGGGGTCAATTCAAACGCGAGAAGGGAAAATGGTTGTTCACAGAAGGTGAGAGGGTCAAATCTCAGCCGATAACCGCAAACAAAATCGGTCGCAACGATCCATGCAGTTGTGGCAGCGGCAAGAAATATAAAAAGTGCTGCGGATAATTATTTAACGAAACAAGAAAGGTCCAATGTATGACTCAGCAAGAGATCACCGATGCCGTGATGGCGCTATCACTCGAAGAAAAACAAGCATTCATCCTTGAAACCCTTCCCGGCCTGGCGAAGGATGCCATGGAGGACAAAACTTTTCTGATGCAGCTATTGCCTGTCTTCCTCGGCATCGTTCAGGAAAGCGGCCTGGATCTGGCGCAACTGATGCCGTTGCTCGGCTCGATGCCAATGGCTGGCAGTAAGTAAACCGGACACAAAAATATGGTGACAGTCACCTCATTTCTCAACACAACATTTAAATGAGGTAACTGTCACCGATTTTCCCTTCATCTCCTGCATTATCAAAGCTTTCCGGCAAACCTCTTTAGCAGCAAACTATTTGTCACCACAGACACACTCGAGAAAGCCATGGCCAGCCCGGCAAACTCCGGCTTGAGGACAATACCGAAAGCCGGGTAGAGCAGGCCTGCAGCTATCGGGATTCCAACAACATTGTAGAAGAATGCCCAAAACAGGTTCTGTTTGATTTTGGCAAGGGTCTTACGGCCAAGGCGGATACTGCGCTCGACATCACGGATATCTCCTTTGACCAAAACCAGGTCACCGGTTTCCTTGGCGACATCGGTACCACTACCAATCGCAATGCCGACATCAGCCTGAGCCAAAGCCGGAGCATCGTTGATACCGTCTCCAACCATACCGGTCAGTCTGCCCTTTTTTTGGTAGCGCCTCACCACGCTGAGCTTGTCGGCAGGCAAGACTTCGGCTTCAACAAGGTCAAGTCCCAGTTGAGAGGCAACTGCATCGGCTGCAGCCTGTCGGTCTCCGGTAATCATGACCGTTTCCAAACCGAGCTGCCGTAATCGGGAGATTGTTTCTGCGGCCCCTTCCTTGATTGTGTCAGCCAGAGCAAGAACGCCCATCAACTGCCCGTCCCTGGCCACATAAATCACAGACTTGCCAACCTCGGCCCACGCGTTGACATGACCTTCAAAAGCCGCAACGTCGATCGACTCACGTTCCATCAAGCGATAGCTTCCAGCCAGAAGCCGAACACCATCAACCTGGCAGACCAGACCGTACCCGCCCACTTCCTCAACATCACCAACCGACGGGTAAGTGACCGCATTGTTCTCGGCATGCTCGACAACGGCCCTGGCAAGGGGATGGCTACTGGCCGCCTCCACGGCGGCCGCGTACTTAAGCAACTCAGCTTCACTGACAGCATCAACGGTCTGCAAATCAGTCACAGAAAACGCGCCTTTGGTCAGAGTTCCGGTTTTATCGAGCAGGATCACCTGCAAGCGCGAGATGTTTTCCAAAACCGAAGCCTTTTTGAAAAGAATCCCGGCTGAGAGGCCAACGGAACTGCCAACCATAATCGCCGTTGGTGTGGCCAGCCCAAGAGCACAGGGGCAGGCAATCACCAGTACAGCAATCGCCATTTTAAAGGCAAACAGGAACCCGGCACCGACAAAGCTGTACCAGGTGATAAAGGTCAGAGTTGAAATGACCACGACAACCGGCACAAACCAGTTGGAGACCGCATCAGCCAGTCTCTGGATCGGCGCTTTATCGCCCTGGGCCTCTTCGACCATGCGCACAATCTGCGCCAGCACCGTTTCACTGCCAACCCGGGTCGCTTCAACGACCAGCCGGCCACTGGTGTTGATCGTCGCTCCGGTAACCTCGGCTCCCGGCACTTTTTCCACCGGCAACGATTCACCTGTGACCATCGCCTCATCAACCGCCGAAGAACCTTCCACAACAATGCCATCCACAGGGATTTTCTCACCGGGTCGGACCACCACCTGGTTACCGACCCGCAGCTGACTGGCAGGGACTTCCTCTTCCTTGCCATCCACCAACAGCAGGGCGCGATCGGCCTGCAGGTTTAAAAGCGTTTTCAACGCCTGGCTGGCCTTCCCTGTCGCACGGGCTTCCAGCCACTTGCCGAAACGGATAAATGTGATCAGCATAGCGCTGGTTTCGAAAAAAACTTCACCGGAAAGACCAAAGATGTGAAAGAGGGCCAGCAGCGAATAGCCATAGGCGGCCGTGATCCCCATAGCGACCAGCACATCCATATTGGTCGAGAGGTTTTTAAGCGATTTCCAGGCACTTCGATAAAAAGTTAAACCGGCACTGAACTGAACCAGAGTCGACAGACCACAGATGAGATAGATCGTTGCAGAACCGAAAGGGGTGAACCACATCAGCGGCATGATCGGCAGTGCAAGGCTGGCGGCAAAAATCAGCCAATAGAGTTGTCTGCGACCTTCATGCAGATCTTCGGAATCTTCGGCGGCAGCACGATACCCGAGAGCGTCGACCTTGACGATCAGATCAGTGCTTTGCACGAGATTGGGATCATAGCTAACGGAGAGTTTTTCGGCAGCAAAGTTGACAGTAGCCGAAGAGACACCAGGCATCCGGGCGACACCTTTTTCAATGGTTTGCGCACAATTGGCGCAAGTCATTCCCTGCAAGAAAAATGTACTCGTGCGGTTTTTTTCCATCTTGACGGAATTATCGGTCGCACGGCTCTCTGCTGTCTCAGCTTCATCCTTGGTAATCGGTGCCACGATCTGAAAGCCCGTAGCGACAACGACACCTAGAAGCTCTTCGCGACCCGGGCCTCCATCCACAACCATAACCCGACCCTGTTGTTCTTCTAACGAGACCACAACCGCACTCACCCCATCCACCGCCTGCAAGGCCGCAGAGACCTTGGCAACGCACTTTTGACAGCTCATGCCGTAGATCGGTAAAGTGATTTCAGCTTTTGTCGTCAAGAATCAAACCTCCGAACGGATTGATCCCTCTTGAGGTTTCCAGAGCCAGGCCAGAAGGCTGGTTAAGAAGATGGCCAGAGCGAGTCGCAAACCAAGCATGACAACAGCATCGCCGCCTAAAACAACAAAGATCAAAACGTCTTCAATCACAGCATGGCAGGTGGCCAGAAAGAGCCCCGTAAGAAAGAGCTCGCGTTTATCCATCTGCCCTGTAGCCGCCGAACGAATGATGATGCCAGCACCATAAGCGATGCCGAGGAATATCCCGGTAAAGAGCGGCAGAACAGCTGATTTTCCCAGGCCAAGACAACGCATCGCCGGTTCGGTCCGTGAACCGATGTCACGAAACACCCTCACATAACGTAGGACTTCAAAAATCGCAACCAATGGGACCACTATGATTATCAGCTTACCACAAAGCATCAGTCCACCGAGGCAGGCCTCATAGAGGATTGTCATCATCCTGCCACCCCCAAGACCTGCATGCCGAACATCAACCAGCCTGCCACGGCCGCAAGCAGAATGCGGCAAAGAGTCAGGACGCCACCACGGGCACCGGTACTGCTTAACACACCGCCTTCAAGGACCAGGTTATGGGCGATGCCCATCATGACCCCGCACTGGGTAACCTGCCATGGCGTCAGGTCAAGGGGCGCCAGAACCGCAATCGCGGCGTAGAGGTTGATCAGTCCCCCGGCGATAAAGGCAAAAGCCGTTGCCCCAGGCAGACCGAACAGTTCCATGAGCGGAGCACACCAGACCCCCAGACTATCGAGCAGACCATAGGCTTTGCAGAGGTCGACAATAATATAGAGAGGCAGGACAAACTTGATCATTTTAAAAACCGTCCACCAGCCCTCAATGGCCCCACAACGAATACGCTGCAGGATTGGCGGGACCTGTTCCTCTGTTATTTCCATATTTTAAGCACTCTTCTTAGTGATGTTGACATATCCAAAGCCCAGTCCTATAGTGACGGCCATGAGAGCAATTTTCCTGGCAGATGCGCACCTTTGCAAGCCTTCCGATCCGAACTACCAGGCCATATTGGCCTTCCTTGAAGAGCAGTGTGGCAAAACTGACACGCTGGTTCTGCTTGGCGACATCTTTGAATTCTGGATCGGCAAGGCAAGTGTGGTCGAAGCCTACGTGCCTGTCATCGATGCCCTCGAGAGAATGCACCAGCAAGGCACAAAACTGGTTTACGTGGAGGGCAACCACGACTTCCACCTTGGTCCGGTCTTTACCGATCGGTTAGCTTGCCAGGTCCTCCCTGAGGGCGGCAGTATTGAGCTTGACGGCAAAAAAGTCTTCCTCGCTCACGGCGACCTTGCCAACCCCGCAGACAAAAGCTATCGCCGCCTGCGCGCCTTTCTCCGCAGCGGCCTGATACGCACCCTGCTGCGTCTCGCGCCGAATAGCCTGACGATGTCGATAGCGACCCGGAGCAGCTACAACAGCCGAAAGAGTGCGGGTGAAAGGCGCAGTCGCTGGCCGGCTGGGAAAATCTTGCGGCCCTACGCTGAAGTAATTCTCGCCGAAGGTTACCAGGCTCTTGTCACCGGCCATTACCATCAGCCTTTTCACGAAAAACTGGACGATGGAGAACACATCGCCCTGGGTGACTGGATCACTCAATTTTCCTACGCTGTCTACGAAAACCACGCCTTCGCCCTGAGGACCTACCCGGTCGACACAGCCCCGTCCAATTCTGTATCCTGATCGGCCGAATCTTCCGTCTTTAAGACCAGATCTCTTAAAGTCATATCAGCCAGCGCCTCACGCTCGGCCCGTTGCAAAGTCTCTTCAAGGCTGGCAACCACCCCACGTTCACGATTCTGACGAAGGTGGCTGTAGTCTGTACCGTCAACGGCCAAACCTCGAATCACATCGTGCAACCGGATCTTTTCCAGAGCCCGCGCTGGCTGGTATCCGGAGCCATCGATTTCTTGTGTCGTCTCCACAACAAAACCGAGACGGGTCAATTCCTCAAGAATTGTCCGTAAAAGACGAGGTGGGACATCAAGATGCGACGCCAGGTCCTCTTGGCCCAGAGCCGGCTTGCCCGCGTAGAAGCGCCGTGAGACAAAGAGAAGCACCGTAAGAGCAATAAACTCGATGCTGGCGAAATTAACCCTCTGGCCCCTGAGGTCCTGACGAATAGTCCTCAGGTTCTGAGTGGCGTAGGTCATTTCCAGGCCCAGGAGAACGATCATCCAAGAAAGATAAATCCAGATCATGAGGATTGGCAGGGCCGCCATAGTTCCGTAAATAGCGTTGTAACGGGCCACGCCAACCTGAAAGTTAAGATAACCCCACTGGCTCAGTTGCCAGAGTGTGCCGCCGAAGACTCCACCGATCAGTGCGGCTCGTGGGCTGACCTTGACGTTCGGCATAAAGAGATACAGCCCGGCAAACACCAGCCACATCACCATAAACGGTAAGATCTCAAACATGAAGAGCAAAACCTCTCCAAGGTATTCGTACTTAATCAGGGTGATCACCAGCTGCTGGCTTTTCAAAGTACTGGTCATGGAAATTGCGACCACCACCAACAACGGACCAATGGTGACAACCGAGAAATAATCGGTAAAACGTCTCAGCATAGGGCGTGTTTCCTCAACGCCCCAGACACTGTTAAATGATTTTTCAATATTGGACAGGAGGGTCAGAACAGTAGCGATCAGAAAAACCAGACCATAGGTTCCCAAACGAGCAACATTAGTATTGTTGATGTATTCAACGATCTTGGTGACTGCGGCGCCGCCGCCAACGGCCAACTGTTCGAGGAGGAGTGGCTCAAGTTCATTTTGCACACCAAAACCCTTGAGGACCGAAAAGACCAACGCCAGCAGGGGAACAAGTGACAAGAGAGTCGTAAAGGTCAAGGCCGAAGCCCGCAACATACAGCCATCAGCGATGAAACCACGAACCACAAGAGCCAGGATCTGCCCCTGATTAACAAGAAATTTTTGCCACCAGGGCTTGTCAGCGGCATCCATTTCCCACAGCTCATGCTCCAGAAAATTACGGCTTCGATCAATCAGTGAATGTAATGCGCTCAAGAGAACCTCACTTTGCCCAAAAGCCGTCAGGGAGCCTCATTCAGGTCGACTTCGATGACGGGCAAGCCGAACTGTTTCAGCTCATCACCAAATTCTTCCGGGTTGCCCACCAGCACAATCTGCTGCCTCGAGGGGTCAATAAATTCCTGTGCCACCCGCAGCACATCGGCAATCGTCACGGCGGCAATCTTGTCACGATAGTCAGCGAGGTAATTCGCCGGATACTCGAAAAATGCCAGAGACATCTGTTGACTGACGACCGAATGGGTGTTTTCAAAACCAAAAACGAAGGAGTTAATCTGGCTTTCTTTGGCAAGCTGCAACTCATCATCAGTAACCGGATTTTCACGCAAGTCGTTCATGATTTCTCGGGTCAGACTGAGCGCCGGAACGACAGACACATTCTTGGTCTCAGTGCCCGCAACAAAAGGTCCAGGCAAACGTCGGCCGACTTGAAAATAGGAGTAGGCAGAATAGGCCAGACCTCGGTTTGAACGGATCTCACGCATCATGCGTGAATTAAAACCGCCGCCACCGAGGATATAGTTAAGCACCCGGACAGCGTATTGATCGGGATTCTCTTTACTCAAACCCAGGTCTCCAATAAGGATGGAGGTCTGCGGCAAGTCCTTGGCCGCCAACTGAATCAGGCCGGCATCAGGGGCCTTAACCGGAGGCAGTTGCTGTTCGGGGACATCACCTTGAGGCCAATCGCCCAGTTCCTTATTGAGGGCCTCCAGAAGAGTGTCTCGATCGAAGTCACCAGACACGGCAATCCAGAGGTTGTTCGGTGCAAAATAAGTGTCGTGAAAATCAACCAGATCCTGCCTGGTGATTGCCGCCAGGCTTTGCTCGGTTGCGGTTCTGCCGAGATAATGATCCGGATAGAGTGCCTTCATCAGGAGTCGTCGGGAGATGGAACCGGGGTCGTCGTTCTGACGCCGCAGATGCTCCTGCGCCTGGAGTCGAGCCAGCTCCAGCCTTTCAGAGTCAAAGCCAGGACGTAACAGCAGATCACTCAGTATGCTCAACCCTGCGGGGAGATCTGCTGACCGTAAAGAGAGATCCAACTGGGCCGAATAGGTGCCCATGCTGGAACTTAGGTTAGCAGCCAGGAAATCAAGGTATTCATCCAGGGCTTCAGGCGTCCTGTCGCCGGCACCGCCACTGCGCCAGACGGTGCCAAAGAGGTCATCGAACCCTGTCTTCTCCTCTGGAGAGCTGATCCCACCAGAACCGATCATGGCTGTTACTTGCACCAGGGGCAACTCATCATCAGCCTTGAGGTAAAGACGAATGCCGTTGTCCAGAACCAGGGTTTCCACTTCAGGGAGCTGGAACGTCAGATCGGGATATTCAAGCTGCTGGTAAGAGGTTGGCAGAGGCGCGCCGCACCCGGAGAAAATCAGGGCAGAGATCATGCCGACCAGGCACAGTCGTAGCTGGCGAAGATACATCATAACGCGTCCTCCCGCTTCAGAACGACAACCGTGCGATTGGACTCTGTGAAATAGGTGTTCGCGACAAGCTTGACATCCTCAACCGACAACTGTTCGATTTCACGTTGATAATTGGAGACATAGCGCCAGTCTCCGGCAAGAGATTGATAGCTGGTGAGTAGTCGGGCAAGACCTGAGTTACTTCTGAGTTGACGTAACTGGTCGGTCAGCAGGCGGTTACGGACCTTATCGAGCTCGGCAACCTCTACCAACTCCTGCTTAAGCTTATCCAGCTCAGCGTACACGGCCTCCTCAAGCTCAGCCGTGGTGTGGGGATAACGTGGAACGGCATCAATCACAAACAGGTTGGCATAGCGCGAACCCGGCGCGCCATACACGGAAACAGAGGTCGCCAGTTTCTTCTCTTCAACCAGGGACCTGTAAAGTCGCGACGTCCGACCGTTGCCGAGGATCTGGTCGATCAGGTCAAAGACGTAATCGTCCTTATGCGGCATGGTCGGCTTGTGCCAGGCCATGGCGAGACGCGGTTCGGCATCAAAGATATCGACCACCCGTTTCTCGCCATTCTGTTCCGGCTCAATAGCCGAAACATTGGGAACCGGGGTGCCCGGTTGCAGGTCACCAAAATAGCGTTCCACCATGGCGATAGCATCGTCAGCCTTGACGTCACCGACCAGCGCGATCACGGTATTGACCGGAGCGTAATATTTCTGCAGAAACTCACGGGTCTTCTGCGGACTCAGGTTGGCGATATCGGAATGCCAGCCAATGATCGGGTTACGATAGGGGTGCACAGTAAAGGCGTTGGTCACCAGCGTCTCATAGTGACGCCGACGAGGGTTGGTGTCGTACGAACGCCGCCGCTCTTCACGAATAACGTCTCGCTCGGTGTAAAACTCACGCAGGACAGGGTTCTTCATGCGATCCGACTCGATCAGCGCCCAGAGTTCAAGTTTATTTGACGGCAGGGAAATCAGGTAGGTCGTCAGGTCCTTGCTGGTAAAAGCGTTATAACCGACACCGCCATTCTCAGAATAAATATTCGAGAAAACGTCTTTGACCACGTACTGCTTGTGCTCAGCCTGCAGACCTGCAAGCTCTTCCTCATGGGCCGTAACGGCCGCCGGATCGGCATCACTCTGCAGACGCAGGGCATCGAGCCTGCTGCCGACAGCTTCTATTTTCTCAAGAAGAGGTTTTTCTTTCTTGTAGTCAGTAGTGCCCAGGGTCTTGGTGCCCTTGAACAGCATATGCTCCAGCAGATGAGCGACGCCACGGGTCTCGCTGGTTTCATGCACCGAACCGACCCCGATGGTAATATAGGCGGAAACAACCGGGGTGTCATGGCGTTCGACCACCAGAAGTTTGAGGCCGTTGGCAAGCTGATACTCAACCACCTTCTCCTCAAGGGAGCTGCTCGCCAAAGCGATACTGGCAGAACCGAGCAGCAGCACCCCAAAGAGTAAATATTTTAAGCCATTGATCTGTCTCATTGTTATTATGTCCTATCTAAATTATTTCATTAAGTTATCGTACATTATAACCATGTCGTCTCGCCCGGTCGAGCAAGACATTACGTTTTTTAGATGTATCACATCCTAGCAGGAAAAAACCAGAATTCGCAGCGAGCGATCTATGGATCCAGATTTTGACAAAGGGTTTGTCTGCTGTTTAACTTCATACATATTTACACTGTAACAACATGGGGAGACAATATGAAGCGCATAGCAGTACTGACCAGCGGCGGCGATTGTTCAGGAATGAACGCAGCGATTCGCGCCGTAGTCCGTTCAGGGCTAAGCAACAACCTGGAAGTGATCGGCATTCAGAAAGGTTATCAAGGGCTGATTGATCAACAATATGAGCTGCTGACAACCAAATCGGTGAGTGGCAAACTACAGGTCGGCGGAACGTTTTTACAGAGTGCCCGCTGTCTGGAGATGTTCGAGGAACCAGGTCGCAGACAGGCAGTCAAAACCCTTCAGGAGATGGGTGCTGAAGGGCTGGTTGTCATAGGCGGCGACGGCTCTCATCGCGGCGCCTATGAACTGCAAAAACGCGGCGTGCCGGTCATTGCCATCCCGGCCTCCATTGACAACGACATCCCCTTCACGGACATGTCTCTCGGAGTCGACACGGCCTTGAATAATATCCTGCACGCCGTCGATTGCCTTAAAGACACCGCCTCATCCCACGACCGCACCTTTGTCGTTGAAACCATGGGACGCGACTGCGGCTACCTCGCCCTCGTCTCCGGTATCGCCTGCGGTGCCGAGTATGCCCTGATCCCCGAATCAGCCTATGACATCGACGAAATCGGCAAGCACCTGTTACGACGCTTCCAGGAAGGACGAGACAACTCGATCATCATGGTCGCGGAAGGTGCGGGCAAAGCCCAGGACATAGCCGACCAGATCAAGGATCGCATCGGTTTTGAAACCCGCATCATGGTGCTTGGCCACTATCAGCGAGGAGGCTCCCCCTCCTCTTTTGACAGACTCCTGGCCGCCCGCTTTGGCGTAACCGCAGTAGAAGCACTTCTGCAGGACACATCAGGAAAAATGCTGGGGCTTAGTTGCGGAGCGATTATCCAGACGGAACTGGAGAAAGTCATTGCGGGGGGGCGACGCAAGATTGACGCAACACTGCTCAAACTGGCTGCGACTCTGGGGATTTAACGTACGGCCACAGCAGCCTGACCCAAAGCAATCCCTCCATCATTGGGCGGGACCAGGGAGTGGGTCAGGATCTGGAAACCGGACCGTTCAAGACGCGTTACGGCCAGTTCGGTGAGCAGGCAATTCTGAAAAACCCCTCCGGAAAGAACAACCTTTGCGAGGCCTGTCTTCCCACGAACTTGAAAACAGACCTCCTCAATCATCATGGCGAGAGAAACATGGAAGCGTCCGCCAATTTCAGCAACAGGTCTACCCTCTGAACAGTCTTTCACAATCGCATCAATCATCAGCAAGGGATCAAAGATCAATCGCTCTTCATCGTCAGACAACAAGTGGGGATAAGGTTTTGACTGGAATGGGTCAGAGATCATCTCCAACTGCATGGCCGCCTGCCCTTCGAAGGAGACTTTCTGTCTCAAGCCCAGGAGTGCGGCGACCGCGTCGAAGAGCCGGCCGCAGCTTGAAGTCAACGGCGCATTGATCCCCTTCAGCGTGGCCTGGGCAACCAGGCGCAACTCATTATCAGGGATCCCTTCGAAAGCATTCACCCCATCAGGGATTTCACCGTAAGTTGAAAGCAGGTAGCTCAAAGCCATTCGCCAGGGCTCTTTGATCGCCAGATCTCCTCCCGGCATCGGCTGGTAGCGAAAATGCCCGATCCGCTCATAACGACTAAGATCACCAACCAGGAATTCGCCTCCCCAGACATTGCCATCATCTCCGTAGCCGGTGCCATCAAAGATGATACCGATCGCCGGCTCTTCGACGCCATGCTCAGCCAGGCAGCTGGCGAGATGAGCATGGTGATGCTGCACGGTAACAGGCTCAAGACCACTCTCTTCCAGAGCATAACGGGTCGAATAATAATCAGGATGCAGATCATGGGCGATCTTTTCTGGTTGCACTTCGAGGATCGACTGCAGATGAGCAATCGTCTGCTTGAAGGATTCGTAAACGTCCAGATTCTTCAGATCCCCGACGTGCTGACTTAAAAATGCCCTTTCACCCCGGGTCAGACAGAGGGTGTTCTTCAACTCTGCGCCGACAGCAAGGATCGATGGAGCCTCACGGGGCAAAGCGATACCGCGTGGCACAAAGCCGCGTGAACGGCGTAAAAGAAGTGGTCGATCGGCCATCACCCGAGCGATCGAATCATCCGTGCGAGTGTGGATGCGACGGCTATGGACCAGGAAGGCATCAGCGATTGTATTCAGGCGCCGGCAGGCTTCATGATCCTCAAAGGCAATCGGTTCGTCGGAGAGGTTGGCGCTGGTCATCACCAACACATTAAACGCGTCCTGCAACAGGAGATAATGTAACGGCGTGTAAGGAAGCATGACCCCGAAGTAACGGTTGTCAGGAGCAATGTTTTCGGCGAGATTGTGGTCTACCCTCTTCTGCAGCAAAACGATCGGCCGTTCAA
>JAOUDB010000384.1 GCA_029859485.1 Desulfuromonadales bacterium
ATGCTAATACGCCCTTGGCCAGACGCATGGCTGCTGGTGTTCATTACGCCTTTGGTGAATTACTGAAAGATATCGGTGGTTGGTTACTGATCGGTGTACTGGTTGCCGGGTTGGTGGCGACGCTTTTACCGGACGACTTCTTTGCCCTGCTCTTTGAGCATCAGGCCGCTTCTCTCGTGCTGATGTTGCTGGTGGGTATCCCTCTTTACATGTGCGCCAGTGCCTCGACTCCGGTTGCCGCAGCACTGGTTCTCAAAGGACTGTCGCCCGGGGCAGCTCTCGTCTTCTTGCTTGCAGGGCCGGCGACCAACGCGGCCACCTTGACGGTTGTTGCACGTTTCTGGGGAAGAAAGGCAACCATGGTGTATCTTGCCGTGATCTCCTGCTGCTCACTTTCTCTGGGTTGGCTGACTAACGAATTCTACGCTTGGGCAGGTATCGATATCAGCCGCTGGGTTGCACCGGCAGAGGATCACTCTGCCGGCGGTTGGCACACCTTTGCGGCCATTGTTCTGCTGGCCCTGATTGCAAGAGCGTTTTACCTCTCTCGCGGCAGAGTTACTTAAATGTATCTTCGTAAAGGTCGGCGTTGAAGCCGATTACGAATTGATCCTTGATTCTGTAGGTTGGTGCTCGCAAGTTGCCACTCGGCCCCATCGCCTGTTGCAGGAGGGCCTCTTTCTCTTCAGAACCCGTTGTAAAAGTCTGTAACTTCTTGCCCTTGACGACGGTTACTGAATTTGCGGTTTTCAGTAAAGTCCAGGCCGCTTCCTCATCAATTCGGGTTTTTCTCGCATCAACAACTTCACTGGTGCTCACCTGCTTTGTCTCAAGAAACTCCTGAGCATTTTTACAAGACGTTCAACCTTTTCTCAGATAGGCCCAATCGATGTTCATTTCGGTCTCCTTTTGGTTGGCCATCATGTGACTGATGGTGCGGGGAAAAGCCTATGGATGATACTTGTATCCGACCCCATGTAACGTGAGCACGAACTTTGGCGAAGCCGGGCTCTTTTGTACACCCAGTAAAGCATTCGCCTGTTTTCGTGTCGTCATGGGGAGGTCAATAGATTGTAAAAAAAATGTCATGACTTTAGTTTAGACTGAATATGAAAGGGTATCAACATCTTGTCCCATGTTCGAGCGCGGCGTTGAGGGCTAAAATAGCATAAGGGATGGTCCCTGTAATAAGGGACACCCCTTTTCTTTGACCTCAAATCCTGACCGGGTATAATTGGCAACATTTATTTTCATGGCTTTCTGAGATTACAAGTTGTTTTACTCAACCAGGAAACAGGGCTTACCAGATGATCCGTAAATTCCCGATTATTATTGCTTGCGCACCAGAAGACGTTTCATATTACCGCAATTTCCCCTTGCCCAGTGAGGAGCTCCAGGTTGTTCATTATGGCCAGGCCTTCTGCTCAGTACTGCTTCAAGAGATTGACCTGATTATACTCGACTGTGGCTTTGATCCCCGGCTGGGGCTGCGACTGCTGGAAGATTTCAAGGCGCGTTTCTCTAGTGTTCCCATTCTGTTTGTGACGGGACAGAGCTCAGAGGAGATTATCCTCCGGGCATTCAAGCTCGGCGCCCGGGATTTCTTTCAAAAACCTTTGTCGGTATTCAATGTGAGCCGTACCACTATGGAACTGCTGAAAGCCAAACGTGAGGTGCGAGAACATCTACGAGTTACCACCGTTAGCGAGAGCGAGCAGCCAGCAAACGGCACTCTTTGCCAGGTCGGGGTCCTTCAGCCTGCTATCATGAAAGTGGTTTGTCACATCGAGTCAAACTATCATATGGCGATCAGTCTGGACCAGATGGCCACCCTGGCAAGCATGAGCAAGTACCATTTTGTCAGGCTTTTTAGGCGCGAGGCCGGCATGAGCCCGGTTCGTTATCTGAAGTTCGTACGCATACAGAGAGCCAAAGAGCTGCTCAAGAGGGCAGATTTGTCCATACTATCAGCCGCGCATCGGGTCGGGTTCCAGGATGTAAGCAACTTTAATAAGAATTTTAAAAATATCGAAGGCTGCACGCCCAGCCAGTTTCGCGCAATGCTGTTCTGATTCTGTTACTGTAGGCGCTCTCTTGTAGCCTCCCCTCTCTTCTTTTTGAGATTACAAGCAATTATCGCCAAGAGACAAGCAATTACTACCATGATCACTCCTCTAATCAAGAGTATTATTGTCCTGTTTTGAGACGCTTCCTGTTCGTCAGCGTGACTTAAGTCGACCTAAGCAGGTTTTGTTTCACCCATAATTATCTCGGTGCTGCTATTGAAACAGCCCGGCAATGTTACTTTCGGAGGTGTAATGATGAGAAGGGTTCTTTTGCTGTCGTTGTTGTTTGTCAGTTGCTTTGTCACTTATGGCTTTACTGCCGACGTTGTGCCGTCGGCGATTGATCAGCCGGGCACTCAACCGCAGGAGGTCAGCAACCTTGAGTCACCAGATAAATGCGACAATTGTCATGGCGGCTACAATACTGCGACCGAACCCGCTTTCAACTGGCGAGGAAGCATGATGGCCAACGCCGGTCGAGATCCAATTTTTTGGGCCACTCTGGCAGTAGCCGAACAGGACTTCGATGGCGCGGGCGACTTATGTATCCGCTGTCACAGCACGGCGGGCTGGTTGGGCGGACGCTCCACTCCGACCGATGGATCAGGTCTTGCCGCGGGAGATTCGGATGGTGTGGAATGCGATTTCTGCCACAAGATGACCGATCCAAGCAACACCGACCCGATCCTTAAGGGTGTCATGGCCGCCCCCTTTACTGCCAATGACCCGCTTAACGGCGAGCCCTTCTATGGCAGTGGCATGGCATCCATCTGGGGCGGGTCCGAAAAACTCGGCCCCTACAGCGATGCTGAAGCACGGCATCAGTTCATGAAGAACGACTTTATCCGTTCGGTCGATTTCTGCGGAACCTGTCACGATGTTTCCAACCCGGCGGTCGGTAATCTGGCCCATAATTTTGGTGCCCAGCCGGAATTCCTTGCTACAGAGAAAGCTAAACTGGTTCAGGATATATCGCCGAACGAAAGCCCCAAGAATTATACGAGCAAAACCGCTTTCAACAACAAGCCCTACCAGTACGGTGTTGTCGAAAGGACCTTCAGCGAATATAAGGCGGGGCTAGTTTCCCAAACCCTGGTCGATGATTATCCCAACCTGCCGACGGACCTTCAGGGCGGGGCTTTAAAGGCAATCTATGAAGCGGCGACGGACTTCGGCACCAAGAGCGGCAACTACGCCGATGGCGACCCCCGTTATTACAGCTGTCAGACTTGTCATATGCGCCCGGTCTTCGGCCAGGGGTGCAACAAGAACCCGCCGTTCCGCGACGACCTGCCTCTGCATGACATGACCGGTGGCAATTACTGGATGCCGCAAGCCATAAAGTACCTCGATACCCAGGGCAAACTGCGTCTTGGCGGCGGACTTAACAGCCTCCAGAATGCCGCACTGGAAGCTGCTTCACTGCGCGCCAAA
>JAOUDB010000385.1 GCA_029859485.1 Desulfuromonadales bacterium
ACGTGAGGTCAAGCTGGGTGCTTATAGGACGTCAGGCATTGTTGGTTGATAATGCAGACGCAAATCAGGAACCGCCGTATACGGAACCGTTCGTACGATGGTGTGGGAGGACGGCGGGGGCAACCCCGCCTCCTACCCGATCTAAATACTCAAGATCTGGACTTTTCTTCCCTATTAATCACTTGCCTTGCTAGCGGATAGCCTTCTTCTGTGATATAAATGGTGGGCATAAGTTGTGGTTTAATGAGGTGCTTCATGCCCGATGAAAATGTAAAAGTGCTGATTGTTGAAGACGATCCGGATTTTGCGGAGAGTCTGATGATTGCTTTGGGGGTTCGTGACTGTCACGTGGATATCGCACGTACAGGTGAGGAGGCCATTCGTAAATTTCGTGAGCTATGCTACGATATAGCTTTTATGGATATCAAGCTGCCCGGTATAAATGGTGTAGAGAGTCTGGCCGAGATCCGGAGTTTTTGTCCTTCGGCCAACATTGTCATGATGACGGGGTTCAGTGAAGCGACTCTTCTGGATACCGCTCGTAAGGCAGGTGCCATCGACATCCTGCGCAAACCCTTTCGCTTGAAAGAGATGTTCGGCTTTATCGACAAACTTCAGAACGATTCTCCAACGGTGGTTAAACATTAATTGATTATTGACAAGCGTCTGCACTCCTTCAAATCCTGCAAGCGCTTCCCTTGTTCTGGCAGATGGGCTCATCACAAACATGCCTTTTCTATCCTCACTGAAACGCGCTTTAACTGTTAACTTCCTGCTGGTTGCCGTTGTTCCTATCCTCATCTTTGGTCTGCTCAATATTCAACTGATTTCCAGTCATCAGCTTGATGGTGTGCGTGATCGCAACGCTACGCAAGCCAGAAACATCGCTGACGAGGTGGATTCATTCCTTCGGGAAGTTCGCTCGGACTTGCGGCACGTTGAGCAGGTCCTTTCTACGAAAGAGATGTTACAGCCAGGCCGCGCTGATGATTTTCTTGCCAACATGGTTCGTAACTCCCGTTTCTTTGAGTCTATTTACCTGCTTGATGATCAATATCGAGTTGTTAGCCTCGGCGTGTTGCCAAAATTGCTGGCACGAAGTGAAGACTTCATTGGCCTGGATTTTTCCGGCCATCAGCTTTTTCGGTCTGGCAAAGATTTAAAAATGCCGGTCTGGAGTAATACTTTTGTCTCCCTGGTGACAGGTGAACCCTCTGTGACCCTTGGGGTGCCAATGCCTGGGGGTTTTCTGCTCGGGAATATCCGTTTGAGCAGCCTGGGCAAATTACTGCAAAGATACTCTAATGTCGGCATTGAAGTTTCGATCATTGACCAGAGCGGTACCCTAGTCGCTCATAATGTCACAAAAAAAGCTATGCAGCGGGTTAGCTTCGGTGATCACCCTGCTGTTGTTTCGGCCATGGAGGGTGGTGAGTCGACCCGGGAATTCAAACAGGGGCCATTGCATACCCTTGAGAGCGTCAGCCCGGTTTCGACCTCGGGCTGGGTTGTCTGGGTTGGCCTTGATATGCATATTATCCTGGCTCCGATCAATGATATTCGCAACTTGCTTATCTTTTTTATGGCCATTGCTGTCTCTCTGGCCAGCATTATTGCTCTCTTCAATGTTCAGCGCCTGATGACACCTTTGATTGCTTTGGGCGTACGCACCAAGCTGATCGCAGACGGTAATTATGATTTCTCCTTTCGGCCCTCGGGCTTTGTTGAGGTCGATGAACTCGCCAACCAAATTGAGAGCATGACTCACGCGATCAAAATGCGTGAGGAGTCAATCGTTACCAATGAAAGACGCTTTCGTGATCTGGTCAATTCGATCGATGGCATTGTCTGGGAGATGGAGTATCCTTCGTTTCGTTTCCTGTTTGTCAGTAAACAGGCAGAGACTATTCTCGGTTATCCCCTGCAGGACTGGTATGAGGTTGAGTCCTTCTGGGAGCAGAAGTTGCATGTCGAAGACCTGGCTCAGGCAAAATCCTACTGCCAGTTGATGTCAGAAAAACATGAAGATCATGACTTTGAATATCGCATGATCGCTGCTGATGGTCGGATTGTCTGGATCCGCGATCTGGTCACAGTGGTTGTTGAGGACAGTCGTCCCGTCCGTCTGCTCGGGGTTATGATTGATGTCACAGAGCAGAAGGAACTGTTGGATGATTTAAGCCGCAGTGAGCAGAATTACCGGGAGATTTTTAACGCGACCAGCGATGCCATCTTTATCCACGATTCAGAAACAGGCCAGATCCTGGACGTGAATCAATCGATGCTGAATATGTATAACACGACCTACGAGGCCGCTCTTGTCGAAGGTATAGAAGCGATCAACCTGGGCGAAAACCCTTACAGCAAGGAAGAGGCCAAACTCAAATTTCAGTTTGCAAGAGAACATGGCAGCTGTTCTTTTGAATGGTGCTCGCGTAAAGCGACAGGAGAGAATTTCTGGACCGATGTCAACCTGCGCAGGGCGATGATCGGTAACCAGAGTCGCATCATTGCGACTGTCCGTGATATCTCTGATCGCAAAGAAGCGGCCGAAAAACTACGGGAGGCGAATGAAAGCCTGCTCCTGCTCATTGATCGCATGCCAATTGGCTGCATTTTCTGGTCACCGGAATTTACGGTCAACATGTGGAACCCTGCGGCCGAAGCGATCTTTGGTTTTACCGAGGAGGAAATGGCCGGGTGCTCGCCATTTGATACTATTGTTGCAGAAGAGCTGCGCGGCGAAATGCTTGCCCTGTGGCCCAGACTGATGTCGGGCGACACGTACGCTCATAGTGTCAACGGTAACCTGACCAAGGCAGGGAAAAGCATTGTCTGTGAATGGTACAATACCCCCGTACATAATCTCTCTGGCGAGATCATCGGTGTTATCTCCATGGTTCAGGATGTTTCAGAGCGTAAAGCGGCGGAGAATGAGCTGGAACGATACCGCCTTCAGCTGGAAGACCTTGTCAAGCAACGGACTGAACAGTTGGAGAAAGCCCAACAGGAGTTGGTCCAGAAAGAAAGACTCGCGGTTCTGGGGCAACTGACTGCCACTGTCAGCCACGAAATACGTAACCCCCTTGGTACTGTTGCAAATTCCCTTTATCTCCTCAAGGATGCCTTGCAAGGGGATGATTTTCCTCACCTGGCCAGACCTCTGCAACTGGCAGAGAGGAATGTTGAACGTTGTGACAGTATTATCAGTGATCTCCTTGATTTCTCCCGCCAGCGCAAAATTGAAAAAGAAGCCGTTGCGGTTGATGAATGGCTCGCAGAACTCCTTGATGAGCTCACTTTCCCTGCTGACGTTAACTGTCATTGGTTGCTCAATTCTAAGGCTGTTGCTTCGATTGACAGCGAGCGATTACGCAGGGTTCTGGTGAATGTGATTACCAACGCCTTGCAGGCTATGGATGAGGTCTCTGTGACTGATAAATCCCTGGAGATCATCACTATGGTTGCCGATGGACGATGTGAAATTAACGTGT
>JAOUDB010000039.1 GCA_029859485.1 Desulfuromonadales bacterium
GGATGTGGTGATGCAGGTCATCGAGCAGGAGACCGGTCCGGGTGAGGGTCTGGGTCAAGTCGTCCCAGTCGCGGCTGGTGGTCGCCGTGTTGAGCATATGACGGTGGGTAATCAGTTCTCCGGTCAGATTGACAAGCTGATCGAGCAGATCGGTTCGCACTCTGATGGTGCGTACACCCTCATCGCGATTGCGGCGTTCTTCCTTGCGGCGATCATCGATGAAACGGACCTTGACGACACCGCTGATCTTCAGCAAGGCTTCTTCGATATGGCCTTTGGCTAATGTGGTGCGCAACCAGGCCTGAATCTGCTGACAGGGTGCTCCACCGCGTAAATCCGCCATATTCGGCCGACTCGACATCAGTTCGCCGGATTTCTCGATCTCGCTTAAAATCAGGAGGCCGCGAGCGGCTGCGGCCGGTGTGTCCTCAGCCAGATCAACCAACACCTGATACACATCGGGTTCTGCAGGGAGGGGCTCTTCTTCGGAAGCCGTCTCTTCCTCAGCTTCACCGGGGGCTTCTGCGTCTGTCACAAGCATTTCTGGTTCAGACTCCTCGGCCACCATGATCGGCTGCGGCTCAGGCGTTTCCAGCAGATAAGCCTCAATCTTCCGTTCCGGCTGGTTGGACTGCAGGTCATCAATTAGTCCATCGAGAATATCTATCCCACTCAGAAGGTAGTCAATGGCTGCAGAAGGGATTTGGCCGGAAGAGCGAAAGTCGTCCAGGAGGTCTTCGAGATGATGGGACAATCTGGCCGTGCGATCAAAGCCCATGGTCGCAGCCATGCCTTTGATCGAGTGCGCCTCACGAAAGAGGGCATCAATCGTCTCACGGTTGTCCGGTTCCTGTTCCAGGATGACAACCAACTTGTTCAGGTTATTAATATGTTCCCGGGTTTCCGTTAAGAAAAGATCCCGGTACTGGGACATGTCCATAGCTTGTCCGGAACTCCTGAAGCAGGATTATCCGGTCACCCGATTGACGATCTCGAGGACCTTCTCTTCCTTGAACGGCTTGACTATAAAATCTTTTGCACCGGATTCGACTGCTTCGAGAACCAGGGAGTCCTGTCCAAGAGCACTGACCATGACCACGCAGGCACTCGCGTCCAAGGCCATGATGTCCTGTAACGCCTCTATGCCACTCTTCTTGGGCATGACAATATCCATGGTCACCAGGGCCGGCTTAAGTTCCTGATAGAGTTCGAGAGCTACTTCGCCATTCTCCGCTTCTGCGACCACATCGTGTCCCGCTCTAACGAATATATCCTTCAACATATTGCGCATGAACAGAGCATCGTCGACAACCATCACACGTAAGGCCATGAGCACCCCCTATTCTGTATATCTATTTTCAAGTTGATTAATAACTTTGTCGGTGTCGAGCAGGTTGACCATCTTGTCCTCAAGGTAGGCCACGCCGCGAATGGCACTATCGCCAGCTTCTGCAGGTGCCGGTTTCAACGACGAAAGATCGAGCTGGGCGATGCGAACAACGCCACTGACTGACAGCACCATCGATTTTAACTCCTGGGTCAGAACCACATAGCGGTGATCACGCTCCTCTGCCGTGAAGCCGAGCAGTTTGGGCAGATCGATTACGGCAAGGACCTGGCCGTGAAAACTGATCGCTCCGTTAAGTACACCCTCGGCGAGCGGGACATGGTGAAGGGTCGGGTTCTCGATGATCTCCTGGATTGCATCGATTTCGAGCCCGTAAACCTCTTCGCCGAGATTGAAAATCAGGGTCAGTTCCATGTTTTAGTCCTGATCAGTATTGACCAGTTTAAACTTCTTGACGATCTGCAGCATCGATTCGGACATGGTGGAGAGGTTCTTTGCCGATTGGGCCAGCTCTTCCATCGAGGCCGATTGTTCCTGGGTTGCGGCCGAGACCTGCTCTGTTGCGGCAGCATTGTCAGAGACGACCTTGTCGATCTCTTCGATGGCCCGGGTAATGCGCTCGGCGCTGGCAATCTGTTGGTCAGCCAGTTCGAAGATGCTGCTGGCTTTGGCACGCGTTCCTTCGGCGTTTTCGGTAATCGCGGAAAAAGCCTCGTTGGTCCGGTCAACAGCCTCGCGACCGCTCTCCATCTCTTCGGCAACCTGGGACATGGAGGCTTGAACCTGCTGACCTTCGGCACGAATGCCTTCGACCAGACTGCTGATTTCATCGGCAGAGATGGTGGTCGAATCAGCCAGTTTGCGAATTTCTTCGGCGACGACGGCAAAACCACGCCCGTACTCTCCGGCCCGGGCCGCTTCGATTGTCGCGTTAAGCGCTAGCAGGTTGGTCTTCTGGGCCACCCCGTTAATCACTTCGACAAACTTGTTGATGCGTTGCAGCTGGCCGATAAAATTGAACATTTGCTGGCTGCTGCTTTCCGCTTCGGCCATAACCTGGCGAATGTTGGAGAGGCTGGCTCCGGCAAGGCTTCTGCCATCCTTTGCCGTGTCCACCGTTTTATTGGCCGATTCGGCAACGGTCTTTGCCGCCGAGGCGACCAGATTAATCGACATGGCAACTTCCTTAAAAAGGCGGTTCGATTCTTCAACCATTTCCGCCTGGGTCTCGGCGCCCTTGCTGATCTGATCGACAGTTCCGGCAACTTCCTGCGAAGATGCCGACATTTCCTGGGAGGTCCCGGAAAGGTCCTGAGCTGAGCCCGCCACTTTGAAGGCAATGCCACGGATGTCCCCGACCAGGCCGCGCAGACTCTCTTGAATCTGGTTCATGGAACCGGCCAGATCACTGGTCTCATCGGGAAAACGGTTATCTTTCATCTCGATATTCTCAGACAGGTCGCCCTGGCTGATCCGATCACCCGCTGAGGTCAGGCGGCGGATATTTGCTGTGAACACCCGGGAAAAGAGGGCTCCGATGATTAGGCCAACAACCAAGGCACAGACGATAGTGAAGAACTGTTGGAACTCCGGGGCAATTTTCAGGTAAGGCACCGCCAGATTGACGACGACTCCCGAAACCACCACAATCAGGAAACCGATGATGAATTTATAACTGATTTCGACGCGCATGATTCCACTCCTTACCAGGCAGTGTTCAGTGGAGACCGTGTCTTTTGCCCCGGTCTTCTAAATGTCAGCAACTGTGACAGGCTCAGCATTACGGCGATAGACCCGTTCCACAGGAAATTCCGATTGATAGCAGCGGCGAATATCGCCAGTCATGGTTTCAGAGCGACCCAGGACCAGAGCCCCATGTTCGAGCAGGGTCGCAGCAAAACGAGACAGGATTCGTTCCTGCTCCTCTCGCGTAAAATAGATCATCACGTTACGGCAGAGAATCATATCTGCCGGCGGATAATGACTTGCGGTCATGATGTTGTGCTGGCGAAACTCCACCTGGTTACGAATACGTTCAATAACCTGGTAATGACCATTATTCCCATGAAAATATTCATTGAGGACTTCCGGCGGCACCTCTTTCAGCCGCAACGCTTCAAAAGTTCCACAACGAGCTGCAGCTAGGATTGGTTCGCTGACGTCGGTCGCCAGAATGTTGATCTTCAAGTCTCTGACGTTCATGTCATCTATCAACAGGGCCAGAGAATAAGGTTCTTCACCAGAAGCACATCCGGCGCTCCAAAGCGTCAACTCGGTCCGCCCTGCTGATCGTGCCCGGCGGCAGAGGTCCGGTAGAATCTTCTGTTCGAGAATCCGGTAGGTGTCCGGATTACGAAAAAACTGGGAGACATGGATGGAGATGGTTGCCAGCAAGGTGTCAAGCTCGTCGCGATCCATCTCCAGGCGCTTCAGATACGAAGCAACATCCACAACTTTGCAGCTCCGCAGCCGCTTGGCGATGCGACGGCGAATGCAGCGATCCTTGTATTGGTCGAGATCAAACTGGCGGCTCTCACGCAGGAGTAACGTAATCGCCGCGAGCTCGTCGTCGGTGAGATCGTCTCCCGTCCATATGTGAGCTGCTGGCTCGTTCATTTTACATTAAGCATCTTTAAGTCCGACAAAAATGGTCATAGCCCCTGACAAGGAGGGGTCGCGCTTCTCCCGTCTTTTCCTTGAGTGAAAGCAGACCGGAACCCTTGCTGATGTAACCGATTGTGGTTACCGGAAACTGTCTGGCTGCACAGAGCTCTCTTACTGAAGGCGCTTGATCTGGGGTTACAGTAAATAGAAGCTCGTAATCTTCGCCTCCGTAGAGTGCCAGTTCCAGCAAGGCAGGGGCCTTGCCAAGATGAACCTGAAACTCTTCTGACAAAGGCAGTTCGGCCTCTTCGATAAGTCCATCAACCTGAGATGCTTGCAGGATATGCTCCAAGTCGCCCGCCAGACCATCGGAAACGTCAATCATTGCGCTGGCCAAATGATTTTCGCCGAGCAGTCGCCCAAGTTCAACCTGGGCAACAGGTTGATGATGACGTTTCAATAAGCTTGTGTGTGCGTCCTTGTCTTCCTCGATCAATCGCAGGGCAAGGGCGCTGTCACCAAGGGTGCCGGAGACCATGATCAGGTCACCCGGCTGCGCGCCATCACGGCCGATCGCCTGATCTCTGGGGGCGCTCCCTTCAACGGTCACCGAGATCATCCATGGGCCGGGGCTTCTGCAGGTATCTCCACCGACCAGGGAGACACCGTATTTGGCAGTTTCGTCGAGGACGCCACGTAAAAAAGCATCGATGTCGCTGATTTCCGCCTCATCAGGACAGGCCAGCCCCAGGTAAAGATAGCGAGGAGACCCACCCATAGCTGCGATATCACTGAGGTTTACGGCAACAGCCTTGTGGCCAAGAGCTTCACAGTCAGTCCAGTCGTGACGGAAGTGAACGCCTTCGATCAACAGGTCCGTCGAAGTCAGGAGCTGATGCCCCTCCGGCAGATTGAGTACTGCGGCATCGTCACCGATACCACGATCTACCCCTTCACCCTCGCTGGCTTGCTCGCGGATGCGGTCGATCAGTTTAAATTCACCCAGCGCTTTCAGTTTCAAAGTTTTTCGTCCCTGCATCCTGAACTTAGGAGAGTAAAATCGCATTGTCATGCGAGAACTTTTATCTGTCAAGCAAACTCCCCTACGACTTCCAGGTGAATTCGCTTTGCTGCCACTCTTGCGGGTCACGGTTATAGCGGCGCTCAAGAAAACTCTTTTGACCATCTGCGCCGATCATGAAAAGTGTCGAGCAGCGCGTACCGTAGCTTGGCATCGTTATAAAAATGGCCGAAAGGGCGCGCTCCCACTCAAGCGGGATAGCGGTGTCCGGAAGCTCGGTGTCCGGCGCCCGGGTGGTATCGGCCAGCAAAGCAAAGGCCGCATCGTAATCGAAGAACGGTCTCTTGAGCAGACATTCAAGGGCTTCTTTCCCTTGCACGACTTTCGGCCAGGGGGTATCGAGAAGATGGTTGCTTAAGCCATAGATTGCCGGCTCCAGTCGTTTGCTGCGGACGTTACGGTTCGTTGCGTACCAGAGCTCTCTGCCGTCTCCCAGCAACAGGTTGAAGCCGGCATACTCAGTCTTGGTTGCCTGAATACTGGTCAGAAAGTCTGCAGGCGAAAGATCCTCTTGAAGATAATCTCGTACCAGCCAACCCCTTGACCTGAGATGTGGATCCTTGTCTCTGACGCCTTCACGGATATTGGTTACCGTCGCCCAACGCTGATTCTTGACACCGAACCAGGCTCCCCCGGAGACAAGGTCCCGACCGGCGATCATTTCCGGAAACTCCTGCCAGTAGTCGGCAGCCCCGGAGGACCGGTCGTAGAATTCATCACGATTGGCGAGAACCAGTAAGGGAATCGGTTCTTCCGGACGATGGGCAATAAGAATCAGGCACATAAGGTGAGAGTCCCTTTCATGTCAACAAGAGCTACGCCTGATTCTGGCAGAAATGTCCACTCATGACAATGATGGCTATCGTCCAATCAAATTGATATCTGGTATGAAGCGCTGCAAACACTTGCTAATTCCCAGTAAATTAGTAAGGATATCCACTAAATATGCAACATACACATTTGACATACTGGTAGTCACAACGTATATTTAATAGGCATTTTATGGGTATTAAAAGTATTTTGCCCGATATGTTCATCAACCCTACAATCAATGAGGAGGTCCACAGATGAAACTGAGCAGATTAACAGTACTGGTAATGATTCTTTCCTTGCTGGCCGCAGGCGTAGCTTTCGCCGGTAAAGACTTGGACGCAGTCAAGAAAAAAGGTTTTGTCCAGGCGGGTGTCAATGGTGGTGTTTTCGGCTTTGGCATGCCTGATTCGAAAGGTGTCTGGAAAGGTCTCGACGTTGACACCGCGCGTGCTGTTGCCGCAGCCATTTTCGGTGATGCCAGCAAAGTCAAGTTTACCCCTCTGACCGCCCAGCAGCGCTTCACCGCTCTGCAATCTGGCGAAATTGACGTATTGACCCGTAACGCAACTCGCACCCTGAGTCGTGAAACCCAGCTCGGCCTGAACTTTGTTACTGTCAACTATTATGACGGTCAGGGCTTTATGGTACCGAACAAGCTTGGTATCAAGAGTGCCAAGGAGCTGGACGGCGCGACCGTTTGTGTCCTGCCGGGGACGACCACCGAGCAGAACGCCGCCGACTATTTCCGCTCCAACAACTTGAAGTGGAACCCGGTTGTTATCGAGTCCACATCAGAACTGGCCAAGACCTTCTTCGCCGGTCGTTGTGACGTTCTGACGTCCGACGCTTCCCAGTTGGCAGGAACCCGCGCTGTTGCTCCGAACCCAAAAGACTACTCCATTCTTCCTGAGATCATCTCTAAAGAGCCTCTGGCCCCTGCCGTTCGCCATGGCGATGACCAGTTCCGCGACATCGTTGACTTTGCCGTACTGGCGATGATCAACGCTGAGGAGATGGGCATTACCTCGAAAAACATCGACGAGAAGATGAAGAGCACGGATCCTATGGTCCAGCGTTTCCTCGGCGTTATCGAAGGTAACGGCAAGTCCCTCGGACTCGACGAAAAATGGGCTTACAACATCATCAAGCAAGTCGGTAACTACGGTGAAGTTTTTGAGCGCAATGTCGGCGTAAACACCACTCTCGGTATCGAACGTGGTCTGAACGCTCTCTGGACCAATGGCGGCCTGATGTACTCGCCTCCATTCAAGTAAATATTTGCAGTAAACCCGGGGAGATGTCGCATGCGGCGTCTCCCCGGTTGTTTGTTACGAGCCAACTCCCTTCAGAAACTTGCTTAACGCAAAAGTACAGGATTACCTGTGAAGAAAGATCCAGCCATTACAACAGAAGCAGAGTTGCTGCCGAGCGAGGTGCCTTTCTGGCGAAATCCTGAGAAGCGGGCGATCGTCTTCCAGGTCGTCGCCCTGTTGCTGGTCGCAGTCGTCAGCTACTACCTCTATTCCAACACGCAGGCCAATCTTGAGCGGCAGTCGATCGCGACAGGCTTCGGTTTCCTCGACAAGGAAGCCAGCTTCGAAATCGGTGAGTCGGTCATTGAGTATTCGGCTGCAGACAGCTATGCCGATGCCCTCCTGGTAGGCGCGTTGAACACGGTGAAGGTCTCCTTCATCGGCATCATCTTCACGCTTATTCTTGGCACCATTGTCGGCGTTGCCCGGCTCTCCAGCAACTGGCTGGTTTCGAAAATTGCCGCGGGCTACATAGAAGTGATGCAAAACATTCCGGTGTTGCTGCAACTATTCTTCTGGTACGCAATTTTTTACGAGTCTTTTCCCTCGCCTCGCCAGGCACTGAATCCCTTTGAGGGCGTTTTCCTCTGTAATCGCGGGCTTATTTTCGGCGTCCCCGAAGCACATGCCGTGCACGCAACGATGGGCTGGGCTTTCGTTGCCGCACTGGCGATTGGCTGGTTTCTCAACCGCTGGGGTAAACGCAGACAAGCACAAACCGGGCAGATTTTCCCTGCGATAAGAGTCACCCTGGCACTCTGTGTAGGTTTGCCTCTGCTGGCATGGGTTTTCGCCGGTTCCCCAACCGCTATGGACATACCGGCACTGAGAGGATTCAATTTCACCGGCGGGGTAACAGTGAGCCCTGAATTCAGCGCCCTGTTGCTAGGTCTGGTCTTTTACACTGCGGCGTTCGTCGCCGAAATCGTACGGGCCGGCATCCAGTCGGTTGGCCATGGCCAGGTTGAAGCAGCCAAAGCCGTTGGCTTGCGCTCCGGACAGGTCCTGCACCTGGTGGTCCTACCTCAGGCGCTGCGCGTGATCATTCCGCCCCTGACCAGCCAGATGCTCAACCTGACCAAAAACAGCTCTTTGGCGATCGCCATTGGCTACGCGGATTTCGTGGCCGTAACCAACACGACGATCAATCAGACGGGACAGGCGATCGAGGGCGTGGCTCTAATCATGATCATCTACCTGTTCTTCAGTCTGTCGACATCTTTATTTATGAACTGGTACAACAAAAAAATGGCCCTGGTGGAGAGATGATTATATGAGCGCGCCAAACACAACTCCCACCCGCGAATATCTCAAGCCGCCTGTCACCGAAGTTGGTGTGCTCGGCTGGCTGCATGGCAACCTGTTCAACACCTGGTACAACTCGGTGCTGACT
This sequence comes from Desulfuromonadales bacterium, assembly GCA_029859485.1. Taxonomy (GTDB): domain Bacteria; phylum Desulfobacterota; class Desulfuromonadia; order Desulfuromonadales; family BM103; genus M0040. The sequence continues at coordinate 8,553 of JAOUDB010000039.1, forward strand.
ATCCTGTTCGCGGTGGTCCTCTGGAAGGTTGTCCCGCCATTCATCAGCTGGGCATTCATCGACAGCGTCTGGAACACTCCCTCAGAAGCTTGTCGCGACATCGAAGGAGCCTGTTGGTCGATCATTCCACAGAACATTAGCTTCATCATTTTCGGCTTTTTCCCGGATGGTGAGCAGTGGCGTCCCGGAAGTGCCATGCTGATTCTCCTTGGCCTGGTGTTCTTTTCCAAGAACAGTAATCACTGGAAGAAATCACTCGGTGTTTACTGGTTAATTGGCCTAGTTGTTATGGGCACCCTGATGTATGGCGGTGTCTTCGGCATGCAGGTCGTTGAAACGGCCCAGTGGAGCGGACTGCCACTGACGTTTATGCTCTCCTTCTTTGGCATGGTCGCAGCTTATCCCCTTGGGGTCTTGCTGGCGCTTGGTCGTCAATCAAAGATGCCGGCAATCAAAACCCTCTGCGTGGTATACATCGAAATGATTCGTGGCGTGCCGCTGATCAGTCTGCTCTTCATGTCCTCAATCATGTTCCCGCTCTTCCTGCCCGAAGGCGTAACCATCGATAAGGTGTTGCGTGCCCAGGTTGCTATCATCATGTTCACGGCTGCTTATATAGCCGAGGTCGTTCGTGGCGGCTTGCAGGCGATGTCACGCGGCCAGTTTGAAGCCGCCGACTCGCTCGGCCTCAACTACAATCAAACAATGCGGCTGATTATTCTACCGCAGGCGCTGAAGATCGTCATTCCGCCGTCCTTGGGTATCTTGCTGTCAGCTTTTAAAGATACATCGCTGGTTGTCATCATCGCACTTTACGATGTCTTGAAGACGACCAAGGTTACCCTGTCGAATCCGAAGTGGACCGGCTATTCGACCGAAGCCTACATTTTCCTGGCGGTTCTTTACTTCATCTGTTGCTACGCCATGTCGAGCTACAGTCGTAAACTGGAAAAATCACTGCATACCGGGCGATGATTCAATGGGCCGCTGACTATTCAGCAGGCCAAAACTTGCGAGAGATTTATGAACGAGACTGAAAAGCAAACTGCAGCAAAACCGGAGAACGCTCCGATCATTGAAGTCAACAGCATGCACAAGTGGTATGGGGACTTCCATGTTTTAAGCGACATCAACCTGAAAGTAGCGCTGGGTGAACGGATTGTTATCTGCGGACCTTCCGGTTCCGGAAAATCAACCCTGATTCGTTGTATCAACCGACTGGAGGAACATCAGCGCGGGCAGATCATCGTCAATGGTACGGAACTGACCAATGACATTAAAAACATTGAGAAAGTTCGCGCAGAAGTCGGCATGGTCTTCCAGCATTTCAACCTCTTCCCGCATCTGACGATTCTCGAGAATCTGACCCTTGGACCGATCTGGGTGCGCAAGACTCCGAAGAAGGATGCGGACGAAATGGCGATGATGTACCTTGAGAAGGTCCATATTGCCGAGCAGGCACTGAAATTTCCAGGGCAGCTCTCCGGTGGACAGCAGCAACGTGTCGCTATCGCTCGAAGCCTTTGCATGAAGCCAGAAGTGATGCTCTTTGACGAGCCGACCTCGGCCTTGGATCCGGAAATGATCAAGGAAGTCCTCGACGTTATGATCGACTTAGCCGAAGAAGGCATGACGATGCTTGTTGTCACACACGAGATGGGCTTTGCCAAGAGCGTTGCCGATCGCGTCATGTTCATGGACGAAGGACAGGTTGTGGAAGAGAACAATCCGCACGACTTCTTTGACAATCCGCAAAACGAGAGGACCAAGCTGTTCTTAAGTCAGATCCTTTAACGAGAATTCAACGAATATGAAAAAGGCGCAAAGGAGTAAATCCTTTGCGCCTTTTCTTTTTGTCCCACAGTGTCTGACAGAATGATTTCCTTCCTGTCAGATAGCTTCAAAGCGATTCAGCTCCACGTTCTTGCGTGTTGTTTCCGGGTCAAAGACCTGCCCGTTCATAGCGATGTAAACCCCTGCGGCAAGCGTTTGTGCGGCCATCATGGCGCTGGCTATGTTGAACACGGCGTCGGTGAAACGAAAACGGGCCGGTTGCATGGCTCCGGTCAGAACAATCGTTTTTCCGGTGACCCCGGTAAGGGCCCTGGCGGTTTCCGTCATCGTATCCGTACCGTGCGTAATAACTATCCGGGTCGCGGTTGAAGCCTCAACGGCCTTCCGAACCAACTCCCTGTCCTGATCGGTTAACTCAAGGCTGTCCTTACGCATCAGGGGCGTGACCTGGTAAGCAATGCTCAGGTTGGCCTCACGCAACACCTCGAGAATTTGCGGCTCGCCAACCTCGAACTTGCTTTTGGCGTCAAAATAGACCTTGTCAATCGTGCCACCAGTCGTGAATATTTCAAGTTGCATAATGAGTCTTCCTCAGTCAATTTGAGTAGCATGTTCAATCTATAACTATGGTGAGGCCTGTCAACGCTACAAACAGATGCCAAGATTAACGCAAAGACGCTAAGGGAACAATTCTTTCCTTGTGTCTTTCTTTTTATCTCTCCCTCTTTGCAGTGAAATACGGTCTCTTGGCAAAAAACAAAGGGCGCCCAAATGGACGCCCTTTATCTGTTACATGTTGATAACAGGATCAGACTTTAGGGCCAGCCTGAGTGTAATCAAAGTCATCATTCTCAGACGTGTACTTTTTGAAGTTTTCGATGAACATTCCAGCAAGCTTGTTTGCAGTAGCATCGAAAGATTCCTTGTTTTCCCAAGCGTTCCGTGGGTTGAGCAGGTTCGTTTCGACACCGGGCAGCGTCTTGGGAATGCTGAGGCGGAACCAACGGGTTTCATCAAACTCGACATTGTTGATACTGCCATCGAGGATAGAATTGATGCATGCGCGAGTTGCCTTGATGCTCATACGGCTACCGACGCCGTAACCACCGCCAACCCAACCGGTGTTGACCAGGTAGGCGTTGACATTGTGACCTTCCATCTTCTCACCGAGCAGTTTTGCGTAAGCTGTTGGATGCAGGGGCAAGAAAGCCTCACCAAAGCAGGCAGAGAAAGTCGCCTGAGGCTCAGTAACTCCGCGCTCGGTACCCGCAACCTTCGCTGTATAGCCCGAGAGGAAGTAGTACATCGCCTGCTCTTTGCTCAATTTCGAGACTGGAGGCAGAACACCAAATGCATCACAGGTAAGGAAGATGATGTTCTTTGGATGGCCACCCTTAAGGCTCGGGTCATGGTTTTCGATATGGTCGATCGGATAGGAGACGCGGGTGTTCTCGGTTTTGGCATCGCTGTCGAAATCGATGACGCCAATATCATCGGCGACAACATTCTCCAGAAGCGCGTTACGCTGAATCGCTCTGTAAATCTCAGGCTCATTCTCTTCGCTCAGGTTGATCGTCTTGGCATAGCAACCACCTTCAAAGTTGAAGATGCCGTCATCATCCCAGCCGTGCTCATCATCACCGATCAGCTTGCGCTTGGGGTCAGTGGAGAGAGTGGTTTTGCCGGTACCTGAGAGACCGAAGAAAAGTGCAACATCGCCGTCTTTCCCTACATTGGCCGAACAGTGCATGGAGAGGAT